>JAGGUG010000059.1 GCA_021158625.1 Candidatus Omnitrophota bacterium
TTAGAAAATGGTTACAAAATAAAAACAGTCCTTGCTGAGAATGATTCCATAAGCGTGGATACGGAAGAGGATTTGAGGAAAGTGGAAGAAATTTTATGCAGGCGAAATGGTCTACAGAGTGATAATTGAAAAAACACTGTTCGAAGTTTCGCTTCGGACAGAATTCGGGCAGAATCTATAAAAGCGTCCCGAAGTTTCGGGATTATCCTCGTTCCCCTTCGGGGAACTTCGACTCTCGCTTCGCGAGAAAGGAAAAGTAATGTAGGGGCAACTTCTCTATCGCCCCTATAAGGAACTGGAGGGAATCAAAAAATGAGTAAGGTAATCGGTATTGATTTAGGGACAACAAATTCTTGTGTTGCGGTTTTAGAGGGAGGAAAGCCAGTGGTAATTCCCAATGCCGAGGGTTCACGCACAACCCCTTCGGTAGTGGCTTTTCCTAAAACAGGAGAGATATTAGTTGGCCAGATTGCCAAGAGACAGGCAATTACCAACTCCGAAAATACGGTCTTTTCTATCAAGAGGTTTATGGGCAGAAGACACAGCGAGGTGGCCGAAGAGGAGAAGATAGTTCCTTATAAGATTGTTGAAGACAATAAAGGGAATGTAAAGGTAAAGGCGAGGGATAAGGAATATACCCCTCCCGAGATTTCTGCCTTTATCCTCCAGAAGATGAAGGAGACCGCTGAGAGTTACTTAGGCAGCAAAGTAACCAAGGCAGTAATTACAGTGCCGGCATATTTTAATGATAGTCAACGTCAAGCCACCAAGGACGCTGGCGAGATTGCCGGGCTTGAGGTTTTGCGAATTATCAACGAACCTACGGCGGCCTCTTTGGCTTATGGTTTGGATAAGAAGAAGAACGAGAAGATTGCCGTATTTGATTTAGGCGGCGGAACGTTTGATATCTCTATTTTAGAGATTGGCGAAGGTGTTTTTGAGGTAAAGGCAACAAATGGGGATACCCATTTAGGTGGTGATAACTTCGACCAGATGGTTATCGATTGGTTGGCTGAGGAATTTAAAAAGCAGGAAGGGATAGATTTACGCGAGGATAAAATGGCTTTGCAGCGCTTGAAAGAAGCGGCTGAGAAAGCAAAATGCGAACTCTCTACCACAATGCAGACTGATATCAACCTTCCCTTTATTACTGCCGATAGCAGCGGGCCTAAGCATCTAACGCTTACATTAACGCGGGCAAAATTAGAGCAGTTAGTCAGTGATTTGATTGAAAGGACAGTGGAACCGTGCAAGCAGGCATTAGCTGATGCCAAACTTTCTGCTGATGATATTAATGAAGTAATCTTAGTAGGCGGACAGACCAGAATGCCGGCGGTTCAGGAGGTAGCCAAAAGACTCTTCCATAAAGAGCCGCATAAGGGAGTGAATCCCGATGAGGTAGTAGCCGTAGGGGCGGCTATTCAGGGCGGAGTTCTTGCCGGAGACGCCGGGGTTAAGGATGTACTTTTGCTTGATGTTACACCTCTCTCTTTAGGCATCGAGACTCTGGGTGGAGTGTTTACTAAATTAATAGAAAAAAATACCACCATCCCCACCAAGAAAACCCAGATATTCTCTACCGCCGCTGATAACCAGACCGCTGTTTCTATCCATGTCTTGCAGGGAGAGCGCCCGATGGCCGCTGATAATCGCACCCTGGGTAGATTTGACCTGATTGGTATTCCCCCCGCTCCCCGGGGGATTCCTCAGATTGAGGTGAGTTTTGATATCGATGCCAATGGGATTATGCATGTTTCGGCAAAGGATTTGGGTACCGGCAAGGAGCAAAAGATTCGCATCGAATCCTCCAGCGGGTTATCTAAAGAAGAGATAGAGAGAATGAAGAAGGAAGCCGAGGCCCACGCTGCGGAGGATGAGAAGAAAAAAGGCTTGATTGAGGCAAGAAATCGCCTGGATAGTTTGATTTATACAAGTGAAAAGTCCCTTAAGGAAGCAGGGGATAAGGTTTCTCCGCCCGATAAGGAAAAGATAGAAACGGCAATAAAAAAGGCAAGGGAGGCTCTCAAGAGCGATGATATAGATAAGATAAATAAAGCCACTGAAGAACTTACTCAGGCTTCGCACAAGTTAGCTGAGGAGTTGTATAAGAAAGCTTCTCAGCAATCTACTACTCAGCAAAGTGAGGATAAATCTGGGAAGAAGGAAAATGTTGTTGATGCTGAGGTAGTGGATGAGGAGAAAAAGCATCCGCCTGAAGCGGATGCTTGATTACACAGATTAAAACCAGATTACAGCGATTGTTGATACAGAAATTTATCTGTGTAATCTGAATTTAATCGCTGTAATCAGCTATAACGAAGTTATAGCAGGGGGTGAAAAATGAGAAAGAGAGAGAAAGAAGAGGAGGAAAAATTTTTGGACATCACTGCCAATATGGAGGGTAATCTTTCTTTCAATGACCCTGTGAACTTGCGTATCAATGGAGAGTTTAAGGGGAGTCTAACTACCAAAGGGAGATTGGTTATTGGCGAAGAGGCAGTAGTCAATGCCGGGATTAACGGAGAAGAGATTAGCATTGCCGGAAAGCTCACTGGCAATGTGAAGGCAAGTAAGAAGCTTGAAATTTTATCCTCGGGACAGGTAAACGGCGATGTGCAGACGCCGGTTATCTCTATTGATGAAGGTGGAATTCTCCAGGGCAGATGTCAGATGTTGTTTGATTTTCCAGAAAAGGAAACTTTTAAAAATGAGAAGCTAATGAGTTTAAAGGAGTTGGCTGAGTATTTAGAGTTAGACCTGAATGTAGTTGAAAAATGGGCGGTGAGCAAAAAGATTCCGGCAGTAAGGAAGAATGGCGAATGGCTATTTGAGAAAGAGAAGATTGATAAATGGGTAAGCGAGGAGAAAGCAGGGGTATAACTCATCCAGCACTTACAGTGCTGAATGCGAAATCCCAATATCCAGATTCCAAACAAATCACGATTGCCCCTGTTAAATGCTACTTCGTGGCAATTTCGCTCTGGTGGGATTATTTAACAGGGTGAACCCAACCAAAGAATGGCAAAAGAATGCTTTTAAGGAGTTGTTTTGGTTATTGTAATTTGGTGCTTGGGATTTGGTGTTTCTCAACTTTGGCTTAGCCAAAGTTGAATTAAGATGCCCAGTGGGTTATTGAGCTTTAATCAATCTTTAGAATATTTAGGAATAAGCAAACAGGAGTTAAAAAAACTGATTCGCCAGAAAAGGATTATTCCCTATAGAATAGGAGGTACTTATTTAAGATTTAAAAAAGAAGACCTCGATATTTTAAGGAGTCATTTAGAAAGAAAAATAAGAAAGACATATTGGTTAGATCAACCTGCTGAGAAATCAGCACTTTCAGAGAGGCTTGCCGATTTTTGGTATTTCAATAATTTGTATATTTTTTCAGCGGCAATTATTTTGGTCTTGTTGGTGATAATTTTTAGATAACATTTATTGAAAAGGTCCTTCGTCCCGAAAGCTTTCGGGGCTCAGGATCAAATTCACCAAATTTTCGAAGAAAATTTGATCCTGAAAATGCGACCTATAGAAGCATTTGAAGGACCTTGAGAGGGAGGTCCTTCAGAAACTCCTAATGTCGTTTCCTCAGGATCAATTTTTCCTTTGGGAAAATTGGGGCTGTAGCGCAGTGGGAGCGCGCCTGGCTGGCAGCCAGTAGGTCGTGGGTTCAAATCCCACCAGCTCCACCAAAAATTTACTCCGTAAATTTTTGATCCTGAGCGTAGCGAAGGACCTTAACGAAGTAGACCCATAAAAAAAGAACCCCGCAAGGTTGCGGGATTCTTTTTTTAATCTTACTGGTTTAATCTTACCGGAATGGATTTACTTTTTTTTCTTTGTTCCCTTTTTCTTCGTGGTCTTTTTCTTCGTGGTCTTTTTCTTTGTTGCCTTTTTCTTCGTGGCTTTTTTCTTTGCCATTTTTCACCTCCTTTCCTTACTCGCCGCAGGCGAGAGCCGAAGTTCCCCGAAGGGGAACTGAGGATAGGAAATCTGCGAAGCAGATTTCCGCTTCTTGTTTTTACTTTTCCTTACTCGCCGCAGGCGAGAGCCTGCGAAATCTGCGGAGCAAATTTCGCTTTAAAAAAATTTATAAATAATTTCTGCGTTGACAAAAAAAATTTTATACCATAAAATAAAAGATGCCAACCGCCTTAGAAACTTTATTACAAAAAATTTTCAAGGATTACTTAACTGGTAATTTTTTAACACATTTTTATATTCTTGTCAAGCATTTTCTAACAGCCTCAAGTATTTTTTTAAATTTTTTTTCTAAAAAAATTTTGCCGGAGTGGTGAAATTGGTAGACGCACGGGACTCAAAATCCCGCGTCCGCAAGGACATGTCGGTTCGAATCCGACCTCCGGCACCACCCAGCACTAATTTTCTGCTTTGGTTGACTTCTCTAGAAAATTAGTGCTGGGTGGAAATGCAAAACAAAATGCAAAACCAAAAAATCACCGTTCCGATAATCAAAAACAGAAAAAAGGAAAATAAAAAAATCACAATGCTCACCGCTTATGATTATCCATTAGCGAAGTTAATTGATGAAGTGGGCGTTGATATAATTTTAGTAGGAGATTCTTTGGGAATGGTAAGCTTAGGTTATGAGTCTACGATTCCAGTAACAATGAGCGAGATGCTGCATCATATTAAAGCAGTGAGGAGAGCAACAAGATTCTCTTTGTTAGTAGGGGATATGCCCTTCGGTTCTTATAATACCTTTCCTCAGGCAATAAAAAATGCAACAAAATTTATGAAAGCCGGCTGCGAAGCCGTAAAGATGGAAGGAGGGAGAGAGATTAGAGATATAATAGAGGGGCTAACAAAACGCGGGATTCCCGTGATCGGGCATTTGGGGCTGACTCCCCAAAGGATTTCTGAGTTTGGTGGATTTAAAATACAGGGAAGGGACAAAGAAAGTGCCGAGAAAATTTCTGAAGATGCCTTTTTATTACAGCAAGCCGGTGCATTTAGTATAGTTCTGGAATGCATCCCCAGAGAGTTAGCGAAATCGATTACTGAGAAGTTAAAAATTCCTACTATTGGTATTGGAGCCGGAAAATATTGCGATGGTCAGGTATTAGTTACTCAGGATTTATTAGGATTTAATGAATGGACTCCTAAGTTTGTAAAGAAATATACCAACCTTTCAGAGGTAATTTTAAAGGCGCTAAGGGATTATAAAGAAGAGGTTATGGCAAATAAATTTCCCGCTGAGGAACATAGTTATGACAGCCCTTCACAAAATTCGTTCAGGACTGTTGATTACACAGATTAAAAACAAGATTACAGCGATTGTAAACGCAGAATTTATCTGTGTAATCTGAATTTAATCGCTGTAATCAGCTATAACGAAGTTATAGGAGGAGGAGGAGTAAGATATGCTAAAAATTCGTCTTACGCGGATAGGGAAAAAGAAAAACCCTTTTTATCGCATTGTGGTTTGTGATTCGCAGGCACCCCGCGATGGAAAGTTTATTGAAAGAATCGGGGAGTATAATGTTCTACACAATCCACCTTTAGCAAAGGTAGATAAGGAAAGGGCAGTTTATTGGTTAAGCAAGGGAGCGCAAGTTTCTCCCGCAGTAAAGAACATTTTCACTAAACAAGGGGTTCTATGAAAATCGGAATTATTGGCTGTGGAAATATGGGGGAGGCAATAATAAAAGGGCAAAGGGCAAAGGGCAAAGGGCAAAGCTTAATTGCTTCTGATAAGAGTAAAAAAAGAAGGGATTATATTAGAAAAAGATATCATATTTCTGTAATTAAGAGCAACATTAAATTAGTAAAGAATTCTGATGTAGTTATTCTGGCAATAAAACCGCAAGACATGGAGGAAGTTTTGAGTGAAATTGCCTACTGCCTACTGCCTACTGCCTACTGCCCATTATTCATCTCCATTGCCGCCGGGATTTCTACATCCTTCATTGAGAGTTTTTTCAAATCAAAAGTGAGCCCCCTTAGAAGTAACTCTAGCATAGAGCCCCGAGGTAAGCAGGCTGGTATCAAACCTCAGATGAAGACTTCTAACAGGGTGAGGGTGATTAGAGTAATGCCCAATATGCCCGCTTTGATTGGCGAGGCAGTATCAGCGGTTTGTAAAGGGAGATATGCGTCAGGTAAAGATTTAAATATAGCAAAGAAAATATTTCGTTCTCTGGGAGAGGTGATAGAGATAGAAGAAAAATATTTGAATCTAATTACTGCTTTAAGCGGGAGCGGTCCGGCTTATTTTTTCTATATTGTTGAGCAGTTAATCAAGGCGGGAGTTTCTTCAGGATTAGAAAAGAAAATATCGGAAAGATTAGCTATTCAAACAGGACTGGGTTCTCTAAGGATGCTTGCTCAAGGCAGAGATGCCGAAGAGTTACGAAAGAAAGTAACTTCTAAAGGCGGCACCACAGAAGCCGCTTTTAGAGTATTTCAAAAGAGGGAAATGGCTCAGATTTTTGCTGAGGCAATTAGGGCGGCGGTGAGGAGAGCAGAGGAATTAGAACAGTGAAGATTCAAAGTTTAATCTCCGAAAGAAGAATAAAGAGAAAAGTAAAAGAATTGGCGGAGGAAATTTCCTGGGACTACAGAAATAAAGATCTATTGTTGTTGGGGATCTTAAAAGGTTCGTTTGTTTTTCTTGCCGACTTAATGCGGGCCCTGGAGATACCGGCAGAATGCGACTTTTTAAAGGTGAGAAGTTATGCCGGAGACAAAAGTTCAGGAAAGATAAAGATTGACTTTTTACCCTCTCTTAAAAAGAGAGATGTTTTGCTGGTAGAGGATATTATAGACACCGGCTTAACAATCAATTCAATAAAAAAGGAAATAAAAAAACAAAAGCCAA
>JAGGUG010000117.1 GCA_021158625.1 Candidatus Omnitrophota bacterium
ATGGATATTAAATCCAGGGAAAAAATAGCTATTGAAGCGGCCAGACAAACAGGAAGACTATTAAAAGAAAACTTTGGCAAATCTCTAAACATCCAGGGCAAAGAGGACAGGAGTCTGGTCACCAATATTGACCTAAAAGCCGAAAAGGCAATTATCCAATTAATCAAAGAGAATTATCCGGAGGACGGCATTCTCTCTGAAGAAAGCCAGGAGCAGTTCTCCAATTCTGATTATAAATGGATAATTGACCCTCTGGATGGCACGCATAATTATATCCACAAAATAGATATCTTTGGGGTCTCCATTGCTTTGGCATTTAAACAAGAGGTTATCCTGGGTGTTATCTATATTCCCCTTTCTGACGAATTATATCTCGCCAAAAAAAATGGCGGGGCTTATCTTAATCAAAAAGAAATAAATGTCTCTAAAAGAACTCTCAGCGAGGCAACCCTGATTTTTGATAGCAGCATCCGTTATCAGAAGAAATCTATGCTCGCCTGTCTGGATAGGGTAACTAACGAGGTCTTTAACATCCGAATGTTTGGCTCCACTGCCCGCAGCCTCACCTATATCGCTGAAGGTAGGGCGGATTTGGAGATAGAATACAACGATAAGGTCTGGGACTTTGCTGCCGGGCTTCTGCTCATAGAAGAAGCCGGGGGTAAGGTCAGTGACCTTGAAGGAAAGAAATGGAGCCTTGATTCGCAGGGCTATGTAGCTTCTAATGGAGTAGCACATAAGCAAATTCTGCAAATAATAAAGGCAGAGGAAAGATGATAAAAAACAAAAGACAGATGGAAAAACACTGGCAGGATTACTGGGATAAGATTAAACTCTTTGAGCCGGATTTAAAAAATTCGGAGCATAAATACTATTGCCTGATGATGTTCCCCTATCCCTCGGCCGCTTTGCATATCGGGCATATGCGTAATTACACCCTCGGAGATACCCTTGCCCGCTATAAAATAATGCAGGGGTTTAATCTATTTACCCCTATGGGCTGGGACGCCTTTGGGCTACCGGCTGAGAATGCCGCCATAAAGGACGGCATCCACCCGGCAGAATCTACCGCAAAAAATATTGCGACAATGAAGAAACAACTCCGAGAGTGGGGCGTGGGCTATGCCTGGAGCAAAGAAATAAACTCCTCTTCGCCCGAGTATTACAAATGGACCCAATGGCTCTTCTTACAGCTCTATAAAAAAGGACTTGCTTACCGCAAAAAGGCAAAGGTGAACTTCTGCCCTTCCTGTCAAACAGTCCTAGCCAACGAGCAGGTAATTGAGGGAAAATGCGAGCGTTGCTCGACAGCAGTAGTGCAGAAAGAATTGGAACAATGGTTCCTAAAGATTACTGCCTATGCCGAGCGCCTCCTTGAGGACCTGAATACGCTCACCAAATGGCCGGAAAAAGTAAAGACAATGCAAAAAAACTGGATTGGCAGGAGTGAAGGAGCGGAAGTAAAATTCAAGCTACAGGCTACAAGCTACAGGCTACAAGATAGAGAGTCCATTAAAGTTTTTACTACGCGTCCAGATACGCTATTTGGCTGCACCTATTTGGCTCTATCCACAGAACACCAGATAATTGAAAAGTTAAAATCAAAGGTTGAGAATAGCAAAGAAATAGAAAAATACATCGAAGAAACAAAAAAACAAAGCATTTCTACCCGGGATATTTTAGGAAAGGAAAAAAGTGGCGTGGAAATAAAAGGGGTAAAGGCAATCAATCCGGTGAATAATCAGAAAATCCCTATCTGGGTTGTTGACTATGTGCTGATGGAATACGGCACAGGGGCAATAATGGCGGTTCCGGCGCATGACCAGCGTGATTTTGAGTTTGCTAAAAAATATAATTTACCGATTAAAAAAGTAATAAACCCGCTACCCGCTACCCTCTACCCGCTACCCGCAAGTCAAGCCTACGAGGGTGAGGGAACTCTAATAAATTCTGAAAAATATAATGGCTTAAGCAGTCAAGAGGCGAAAGAAAAAATCACTGCCGACCTGCAAAAAAAGGGATTGGCTGAAAAGAAGGTTCTCTATCGCTTGCGCGATTGGCTGATCTCTCGCCAGCGATATTGGGGGACGCCTATCCCAATCATCTACTGCCCGAAATGTGGAACTCTGCCTCTCCCGGAAAAAGACCTTCCCGTAGTTCTCCCCCGAGATGTCCAGTTTAAACCGGGAGGCGAATCCCCTCTGAAGAGAAAGAGCAACTTCATTCAAACCACCTGTCCGAAATGCGGCTCTTTAGCCAGGCGGGAAGCGGACACAATGGACACCTTTATTGACTCTTCTTGGTATTATTTAAGGTATCTCTCTCCTCAAGATAAAAAGGATGCCTTTAATAGTTCACTGGTGAACCGGTGGCTGCCGGTTGACCAATATATTGGCGGGGTAGAACACGCTATTATGCACCTTCTTTATGCTCGTTTTATTAACAAGTTTCTCTATGACTGTAAACTCGTCAACTTCAACGAACCCTTTACCTCTCTCTTCACTCAGGGAATGGTAATCAAGGATGGGCTGAAGATGTCCAAATCAAAAGGTAATGTCGTCTATCCGGACACCCTAATTGAGAAATACGGCGCCGATGCAGTGCGGCTCTATATTCTCTTTATTGCTCCGCCAGACAAGGATGTAGAATGGAACAGTAAAGGAGTTACCGGAATGTGGCGATTTCTGAAGAAGGTGGAACAATTGGCTGCAGGCGGCAGGCTGCAGGCTGCAAGTCAAAAAACAAAAAACCTGAAGCCTGAAGTCGCATTGCGACGAAATATTCATCAGACAATTAAAAAGGTTACCGAAGATATGGAGAGATTCCACTTTAATACCGCCATCAGTTCGATTATGGAATTGGTAAATTACCTTTCCCGTTACCCGTTTCCCGTTTCCCGCTACCCGCTAGAAGTAATCATTTTATTGCTTGCCCCTTTTGCCCCCCATTTCTGTGAAGAAATCTGGCAGAATGTCCTTAAAAACAAAGGAAGTGTGTTCAAACACCCGTGGCCAAGATATGAGTCTCGATTTATTCAACCAGAAAAGGCACTAATCATCGTCCAGGTGAATGGCAAACTGCGAGCAAAGATAGAAGTGGAAAGGGATACTTCGGAGAAAGAGCTAAAAGAGCTCGTTTTAAAAGAAGAACAACTAAAGAAATGGCTCACTAAGCCGATAAAGAAGATTGTTGTTGTGCCTAATCAGATAGTTAATATAGTAATATAATGAACTACCGGCAAATCTTAAAAAAAAATATAGACAATCTTACTTCTCAAATCCGAGAGTTAGAAAAGCTCTGCGAAGATAAAGAGATATTTCCTTTAGCCAAAGAGGAAATAGAGAAATTAAAATCGGAAAAAGCGGCTCTCGAGAAAGAACTGACTCTGTCCGAAGTTTCGCTTCGGAGAAAAGCCCCGAGCTTTCAACATAGAAATGTGATTATGGAGATTCGGGCAGGCACAGGTGGAGAAGAAGCCGCTCTCTTTGCTGCCGATTTATTCAGAATGTATACTCGCTTTGCTGAAAAGAAGGGCTGGAAGATTGAAACATTAGATACTCATATCAGTGAGAAGGGGGGATTTAAACAGGTAGTATTTTCGATCAAAGGAAAGGATGCCTATCAAAAATTGCAATATGAAAGCGGGGTGCATCGAGTTCAAAGAGTACCCAAAACCGAAGCCCGCGGGCGCATCCACACCTCAGCGGTCTCGGTCTATGTAATGCCCGAGGCTGAGGATGTAGAAATAAAAATAAAACCCGAGGATTTAAAGATTGATGTCTTCCGCTCTTCAGGCCCGGGCGGACAGAGTGTAAACACTACGGATTCAGCGGTGCGACTCACCCATCTACCCAGCGGAATTGTAGTAACCTGCCAGGATGAGCGTTCGCAATATAAAAATAAACTAAAGGCAATGCGAGTCTTAAAGACAAGGCTTCTGGATAGATTAAACAGAGAAAAGGAAGGAAAAATTTCTCAAGAGCGGCGGGAAAAGATTGGCCGGGGCGACCGCAGTGAGAAGATTAGAACCTATAACTTTCCTCAACAGAGGGTAACCGACCACCGGATTAACTTCAAGACAAATTTAAATACTATCCTGGAAGGGAATTTAGAAACGCTCTTTGAAAGATTGAATTGTTATTACAAAAATTAGTCCTTTTCCTCTATCTTTATGTGCTGCCGGTGACCTCCAATATCCTCTTTTGAGCAACCCGCAGGGAGTGGAGAGATTGCTTTGCCTTTAGCTTTTGCTTTGCCTTTTATTTTTGCTTTGCCTTTTACAGACTCTTTTTTTACCTCAACATCTAATTTCTTCCACTCGCTGTTGGCGGCTATAAGCTCAGCGTCAGTCATAGCGGCAGAAATTTTAAGTTTGCTCGTGTCCACTTTGCCTAAAGCAGTTTCATATTCTTCTTTAGCAGTAGAAACCGGCACTGCTCCCAGGGTAATGGCATTGGCAAAATTCCTCTTTACCCAGAAACCGGTTTGGTGACGATATTCAATCTGCGCGGGCTTAGTAAAATCTACGGTTTTCTGCTCGCTATCTACAATTGAAAGGACATCAGGTAAAAGGGGTAATTGGGCAGGAGTAAGCCCAACTAAATCTTCGTTTAAACCATAAGAAATTCCATTGTCTATTTTATCGGCCGGACAACTTAGGATAGAGATATCGTTATTATAATAAGAAGAAGGCAATGCATCTGCATGGGCAACCGGCAGACCTAATTTCCTAAGCCGGGAGACAAAACAATAGAGTTTGCTCTTTCTCTTTTCTCTTTCCCATTGGGCTAAAGCCATTCCGGTATATTTGGGCCAGACCTCACTCAGAGAGGCCGGCAGGGCATTGTTATCCAGGGTGTACAGTTTTAAAGACATATTCAAGATTCGTAAATGGTTCTGGCAGACCCGCGATTTCTGGGCAGCAACAGTCTTTTGATAAGCAGGAATACCAATACCGGCTAAAATGCCGATGATTATAACGATTACTAATGCTTCAGTTAGGGTAAATCCTCTTAGAAATTTCTGTTTTCTATACATAACTGCACCTCCTTTCCTTCCTCGCGAAGCGAGCCCTGCACCGTTCTGGTGCAGGGTGAGAACCTGAGCACTCTACGCTCCCTCACCAAAGCGCGAAAAGCGTCAGCGACTTTGGCAGAGAAGCTAAAAGAATAAATTGACAGATCGCTTTCCGAGATTCTGCCTCTCTATGAGTGAATCTACCATTTTCTCTAAAAGATGTCAAGAACTTTTTTAAAATCTCAAGGTAATGCCCTTTTTTTGAGTATTCTCCTAATTTTGTTTTACTCCTTCTTCTTAATACCTTCCGGAGCCTTAAACCAGTTCCGTTTAGCCAGCCTGGATAACCTTCACCGGCTCAAATACCGCTATTTCAATCCCAGCCAAACAGAAAAGATAGTCATTGTTGCCATTGATGACTATTCTTTAAAAGCGGCAGAAGAAAAGTGGCCCTGGCCGCGACGCCGGCTTGCTTCTTTGATTGATAAAATAGCAGCTGCTCATCCGCGAGCAATCGTCTTGGACCTGCTGTTAATAGGCGAAAGCGATGAAGAAAATGATCTTTTGCTTGCCCAATCTATAAAAAACGCCGGCAATGTCTTTCTCCCTTTTTATATCCAAAAAGGAAAGCTTGTGCGTCCTCTTCAAATATTTGCTCAAGCCGCAAAAGGGAACGGCTTTGTTAATAAACTAAGAGACAGGGACTTTAAAGTGCGCAATAATCAGCTAAGCATTGTTCAAGGAAATAAAATCTACTACCCCTTGGACCTTTATGCAGCCGCTGATTATCTAAACATCCCTTTTGGGAAGATTGCGCTCAAACCCAGAGAATTAATCTTTGGAAAAAACATTATCCCTGTTGGGAAGGATAGAATATTGCCAATTAGTTACTCAGCCAAATACTCAGATTTCAAAACCATTCCGATTATAGAAATTCTAAAGAGCGATACTCCCCCCAAAGAACTAAAAGAGAAAATAGTTCTCGTAGGAAGGGTAAGTGAAGCCTTCCACGATGTTTATCAAACCCCTCTGGGTATTATGCCTGGGATTGCCATTAACGCTAATAACATTCTAATGTTCATCAATAGAGATTTTGGACGCTATGTCTCTTCTCCGCTTACCTTTCTTGCTTTTCTCCTCGTGGGAATGCTCAGTTCTCTCTCTACTTTCCGTCTCGGTTTTCTAAAAGGCTTACTAACAATTGCTTTTATAATCACTGTTGTTTTTATTCTCTCCTTTTTTCTTTTTTTAAAAGGCTATTACCTGGATTTCTTTAGCATCCTTTTTCTCTGCTTCTCTGTCTACATTCTCACCAATTTTTATAAATATTTCCATCTTTTGGTTAGCGGAGAGCGTTTAAAAAGATTGGCAATTACTGATGAGGTAACCGGGGTCTTTACCGGGCGTTATTTTTCCTTCCGATTACAAGCAGAGATAGCCCAGAAAAAAAAGTTATCCTTGGTCTCTATCTCTATTGACAACCTAAAAGATATCAGTAGCGACCAACAAAATAATCTACTGCGCAAAGTCGCTCTCGTTTTGCGAAAGCAAAGCCCGCCCAAAGCCATAATTGCTAAATCCAGTTGGGAAAGATTTGCAATTCTGTTTGAAAACAAAAATAGAGAGTATCTATCTAACTGGGTAGCAAAGGTAAAATCTGCAATTGAGGCTCTCGAATTGCCGGAAGAGAAGATTAAACCGCTTATCTCTATCAAAATATCTGCCCCAAAGGGGCTCAAGGAGGATAAGGAAGGGGTGCGCGACGACCTCGAATACTTAGCCATTGATTTGAAAGAAAGAAATAAGGAACTGCTTGCCCTGCTTGATGAATTAAGGAAATCCCAACGGGAAACTGAACAGGCATATCTTACCGCAATTCAATCATTGGTTACTGCTCTGGAGGAAAAGGACCCCTATACTGCGGGTCATTCACAGAGGGTATGCAAATATTCTCTGATGTTAGCCGATAAACTAAACCTCCCTCCACAAACCAAAGACTTGATTCGCCAGGGAGCACTTCTCCACGATTTAGGTAAGATCGGGCTCCCGGATAGAATTTTGCATAAAAAAGGAAAGTTAACTTCCGAGGAATTTGAAATAATCAAAAAACACCCCGCTAATGGGGCGAGGATTCTACAACCTATCAAACCCTTTAAAAAATACATTCCTATTTTGCTCTATCATCACGAGCGTGAAGATGGAAAGGGCTACCAAGGAATAAAAGGCGAATCCCTCCCCATAGAGGCAAAGATAGTGGCAATTGCTGACGCCTTTGATGCAATGACCAGCGGCAGAGAATACCGAAAGGCAATGTCTGTGAGTGAAGCAATTGAGGAATTGAGAAAGAACGCCGGCGGCCAATTTAAGCGGGAGTATGTAGAAAAATTCGTGGAAGCAATAAAGGAAAACTCTAATGATTATCGCTGATTTATTACACTCTGCTACAAAGGCTTTTTCAAATGCCAACATAGAAAATCCGCAAAGGAACGCCGAGATTCTTCTGAGTTATTTATTAGATTGTTCTATAGGAGAGATCTATCTCAGTGAAGAAATAGAATTAGATATAGAAAAATTTAAGTGCTCCATTCAACAAAAAATTGAGGGTGAGCCCTGGGCATACATCTTCAACTCTGTGCAATTCAGAGATTTAGAACTGAAGATTAAAAAAGGGGTATTTATTCCGCGTCCCGAGACAGAGCTACTAGTGGAGGAAGCAGAGAGAATTGTTTTAGCGGCACAATCCACCTCTTTACCAAATAATTTTTCTCTTCTCGACATCGGCACCGGCTGCGGGAACATTGCTATCTCACTGGCAAAGAATTTTCCCTTTATTTCTGTCCTCGCCACAGATATCTCTAAAACAGCACTAAAGACTGCTAAATTAAATGCGCTGAGGTATAATCTAAAAAACATCTCCTTCCTCTATTCGGATCTCTTTAAAAATATCCCTCGCCAGAAATTTGACATTATCGTTTCTAATCCGCCTTATATCCCCAGCAGCGATTTAAAAACATTGCCGGAGGAAGTTCGGAGAGAACCCCGCTCTGCCTTAGAGGGGGGAGAAAAAGGAATCTCTTTTTTGTCAAAAATTATAAAAAACGCCTCCCATTTTTTAAAAGAAGGTGGCTATCTAATTTTGGAAATTGGGATCTCTCAAGATAATTTAATCAAGAAAATCATCGTTCAGGCAAAATTAGAATTGATAAAGATTGTTAAGGACTACCAAGGAATTCCGAGAGTAGCAATAATAAAAAAAGGGTAAAGGGGATAAGGGAGAGAGAGGAATTTGTGAAATTCCCATTATCCACAACCCATTACCCGTTACCCAATTAGAGATGGACCAAATAATCATCCAAGGCGGCTATCCCTTAAGAGGCGAGGTTCACATCAGTGGGGCAAAAAACTCTGCTCTACCTATCCTGGCCGCTGCCCTCCTTGCTGAAGGCAAATCTATACTTAAAAATATCCCCCGAGTAAAGGATGTTGACACAATGCTTAAGATCATCTCCAGCCTGGGGGCAGAAATAACCCAAAGAGGAGATAATATTGAACTCAACCCTACAGTTAAAAAGTCCTTTGCCTCTTATGAGTTTGTAAGCACAATGCGAGCATCTATTTGTCTATTGGGACCTCTCCTGGCAAAAAAGGGAGAGGTAAAAATCTCTCTGCCCGGGGGTTGCGCCATTGGTCCTCGGCCGGTAGACCTGCATCTAAAAGGGCTGCAAAGATTGGGGGCAGAGATCAAAATAGAAGATGGTTATATTGTTGCCCGCGGAGAGCTCTCGGGAAACAACATCGACCTAAGAGGCCCTTTTGGTTCATCGGTACTGGCTACTGCCAATATAATGATGGCCGCCTGTTTAGCAAAAGGAAAGACCACTATCTTCCACCCTGCCCGGGAACCTGAACTTGTTGATTTGGCAAACTTTCTGAATAAAATGGGCGGAGATATAAAAGGCGCAGGAGGAAGAAAAATAGAGATTGAAGGAGTAAAAAATTTAGAAGGAAAAAAGCACAGCATTATCCCCGACCGCATTGAGGCGGCTACCTATATTATCGCCGGGGCAATCAGCCGTGGAGAGGTAGAAATAAAAGAGGCTAACCCTGAGCACCTGAGCTTTCTTCTAAAGAAGTTAAAGCAGGCAGGGGTGCAAATCGTTCTAAGGCCCCGGGGCCTGATTGTCCGGGCTAAGGAACGATTTCGCCCTCTTCATCTCGCCACCGCTCCCTATCCAGGCTTCCCTACCGATGTTCAGCCACTGATAAGCGTTCTTCTCTCCCTGGCTGAGGGTAAAAGCGTAGTCAAAGAAGGCGTCTACCCCAACCGTTTTGTCTATATTGGAGAATTGCAGAGAATGGGAGCAAATATTATTCCACGCGAGGCAGAGATTATTATTCAGGGAGTCAATCTCCTTAAAGGAGCGAAGGTAATGGCTTCAGATATCCGCGCCGGAGCCGCCCTGATACTGGCTGGATTAGCCGCTGAAGGTGAAACAACTGTCTCGCGTGTCTATCATATTGACCGTGGGTATGAGGATTTGATAAAAAAATTATCGGGTTTAGGAGCAAAAATCAAAAGGAAAAAGGAGAGAAGCAGTTGACAGAGAAACAATAGGTGATATAATTATCAGAAAAGAGAATGTTAATAACTTGTGGATAATGGGGAAAATAAGGAAGAACTCCCTTCTCACCCCTGTGTGGAAAAATGCAAGATAATCTGTGGATAAAGATCTTAGCGATTATGCGGGAAAAAGTAAGCCCACATATTTTTGAAACCTGGTTCGCACCCACCAAATATGTTGGTCAAACTGAATCTGCAATCAATGTGGAGGTTCCAAATAAGATCTATAAGCAATGGTTATCCGAGCATTATCTTACATCACTTAACCAAATCGCCAGCGAGTTAAACGGAAAAGAGATAAATATAGACTTTTCCATCTCTCCCCCCATTCGTCACGAGGCAGGCACCAAGAGAGAGACACTAAAAGAAAAAAAACTTGTTTCTCTACCAAAATCCGGTAAACTCCCCCTCAATCCCAAATACTCTTTTGACAACTTTGTAGTTGGTTCAAGTAACCGTTTTGCTCACGCTGCGGCTTTGGCTGTGGCTGAGTCTCCTGCCCGTGCCTATAACCCTTTATTTATCTATGGCCGGGTCGGCTTGGGAAAAACTCATCTCCTGCAAGCAATTGCTTTCTATCGATTTAATCATAAACCTGATTCTAATCTGGTCTATATTTCCAGCGAGCGCTTCACCAATCAGTTTATTAACGCTATTCGAAACAATACTCTGACAAAATTTCGCCAAAAATATCGCTATGTTGACATTCTACTCATTGATGATATTCATTTTATTGCTAATAAAGAAAGTACCCAGGAAGAATTTTTTCACACCTTTAATACCCTTTATGACACACACAGACAGATTATTCTCTCCAGCGACCGCGCGCCCAAAGAGATTCCCGGCTTAGAAGAACGCCTAATTTCCCGCTTTAGTTGGGGGTTAGTAGTTGATATTCAACCACCTGATTTAGAAACGCGTATTGCTATCCTGAAAAAGAGATTAGAGAAAGAGCCTGTAAATGTCCCTGATGAAATTGTCTTGTTTATCGCTCAAAAGATTAAGAATAACATCCGAGAATTAGAGGGGGCATTAATAAGGGTAATTGCCCGCGCATCTCTAACCCACCAAAAGATTGATTTACCTATGGTAGAAGAGACTCTGAAGGATAGCATTGAAGAAGAAAAAAGAAACATCACTCCTGATATGGTTCAAAAGGTAGTGGCGGAATATTTTAAACTCCATATCGATGCTCTAAAATCTAAAAATAGAAGCAAAAATGTTGTCTACCCTCGCCAGATTGCAATGTTTCTAATGCGGAGGCTAACTAATTATTCTTTAAAAGAAATTGGTGCATACTTCGCCGGAAAAGACCATACTACTATTCTTCATTCCTGTAATAAAATAGAAGAAAAAATAAAGAGGGATAAAAACACTAAATTAATGATTGATAATTTAATTGAAGAAATAAGGAAGTAGCGGGAAAACTGGGGGACTATGTGACTGTTAACCCTGTGTATATCTAAAATAGATTATCCCTATTTTATTATTTCTTTAACCTATTTTCTTATAATAGTTTTTGAAACTTATACTCATTTTCCCAATTGTTATTACTGTTATCTCTAAATAAAGCAATATGAATAAAATAATCAGTATCTGTAACCAAAAAGGTGGGGTGGGGAAAACTACCACAGTTATAAATTTAGCTACCTACCTGGCTCTAAGAAGGCATAAAACTCTCTTGGTTGACATCGACCCCCAATCAAACGCCACTGACGGAATTGGCATAGACAGTAAAGAACTCAATAAAACAATCTACGATTTCTTAATTTCATCCGATCTTGCTACAGAGACAATAATTAAAGAAATAACCATCCGCACCCAAGTTAAAGACCTTTTTCTCATCCCTTCCAACACCCAACTCAGTGGAGCGGAAATAGAACTAATAAATCTACCTCAACGGGAGTTTTGTTTAAAACGAGGATTAGAGAACATAAAAAATGATTATGAATATATATTTATTGATTGTCCCCCTTCACTAAACTTACTTACTATAAATGCTTTAACAGCTTGCGATTCAGTTATTATTCCCATTCAGTGTGAGTACTACGCCTTAGAAGGTCTAACACGGCTACTAAAAACAATTAAAGAGGTGAAAGATAACCTCAACTCCAATTTAGACATTGAAGGAATAGTCCTAACTATGGCTGACTTTCGCACCAACCTCACAAAGCAGGTAATCAAAGAAGTCCAGAACTTTTTTAAAAAGGAAACTTATAAAACTATAGTTCCTCGCTGTATCCGTCTAAGCGAGGCCCCGGGGTTTGGAAAACCAATCGCCTTATTTAGTAAAAGAAGCCAGGGAGCAAAGGCTTACCTGAGGTTGAGCAACGAATTTTTAAGGAGAAACCGATGAGTAAAAAACCGCAAACCGGTTTAGGAAAAGGGTTAAGCGCCCTTATTCCTAAGAGGGATACCCCCGAGAGAGCTGCTGATTCTTTTAAGGAAATAGAGATTAAGGAGGTAAAGCTAAGTAAATACCAACCACGAGAAGAGTTTAAGCCAGAGAAGTTAAAAGAACTGATGGATTCAATAAAACAAAAAGGAATTGTTGAACCAATAATAGTAGCGAGAGCAGAAAAAGGGTATCAGCTTATTTGTGGCGAAAGACGACTGCGTGCTTCCAAGATGTTGGGGTTAAATAGAATTCCAGCCATTGTAAAAGAAAATGTTACCGATCAGGAGATTCTACAGATTTCCTTAATTGAAAATATTCAACGCGAAGACCTGAATGTTATTGAACAGGCAAAAGGGCTTAAGAGACTGATTGATGAATTTAATCTCTCACAACAGGAGGCAGCCAGAATCATTGGCAAAGACCGCTCATCAGTAAACCACCTTTTAAGACTACTCACCCTTCCTTTAGACATTCAAAAGGAATTGATGAAAGGGAGCCTCTCGTTTGGGCAGGCCAAGGTTCTATTAAAGATAGAGGATAGGGATAGCCAGAGAGATATCTGCCAGAGGATAATTCGCTATAGGCTTTCAGTGAGAGAGACCGAGAGGTTAGTAAAGAAGCTTGGACGTTTCACGCCGCAGGCTTCACGCCGAAAACAAAGGGCAGAAGACCTACAAATAAAGGAGATTGAGCAAGGGTTAGAGGAATTCTTAGGAAGCAGGGTAAAGATTTTACTGCGCAAAAAGGGTGGGAAGATTGAAATTGAATTTTATTCGCTACAGGATTTGCAAAGGATTTTAGGGTTGATCCAAAGCCAGCGATTACAACGATAAAAAATAAGATTTCGTTGTCCGAAGCGTTGTCCGAAGTTTCGCTTCGGACACGCTTCGGATATATTATTTAGAAACACCAACGAATGATCAATATAAATTTTAAGGATAAAAAGGGAAAGATAAAAATTCTCGCCGTTTTATTTTTTATTTATGTCTTTTTAGTAAGTATTAAATTAATAGGTGTGGGATTTAAGGGATTAGGTAAGGAGTTCGCAGAAACGCTTATTCTTACCACTACCAATCCTTTTGTCGCTCTGTTTATCGGTATTTTAGCTACGAGTGTTCTTCAGAGTTCTTCCTGTGTTACTTCTATTGTGGTGGGGTTGGTAGGAGTAGGGACACTAAATCTTAGCAATGCTATACCTATTGTAATGGGGGCAAATATTGGTACCACAGTTACCAATACCCTTGTCTCTTTAGCTCATATTACCAGGAAGGTAGAAATAAGGAGGGCGTTTGCCGGCGCTACAGTTCATGATATCTTTAATTTATTAGTAGCAGCTATTCTTCTCCCTTTAGAGCTCACAATCCATTATTTAGAACATATTTCTTCTTTTGTAGCCAGAGCGTTTGTAGGCATAGGGGGAATAAAGCTTCTTAATCCTTTAAAACTATGTACACAACCGGTTATAAATTTTTTTACTAAGCGTTTCTTTTTTTGCCCCACCGGAATAATCATCTTGGGCGTTTTTTTGCTTTTTATTTCGCTTTATTTTATTACCCGCTATATGCGGCTTCTCACTTTAAAAAGAGCCGAGCGGGTTATCGACCGTTATTTATTTAACCGTCCTTGGAAAAGTTTTGGTTTTGGGGTTAGTTTGACCGCCGTTGTTCAAAGCAGTTCAGTAACTACTTCTTTAGTAATTCCCTTGGTAGGGGCACGTATCCTTAGCGTAGAAAAAATATTTCCCTATGTCCTGGGGGCAAATTTAGGAACAACCGTAACCGCAATTCTTGCAGCTTTAGTAATAGCTACCCCATCAGCCATAACCCTTGCTTTTTGCCATTTGTTTTTTAACATTTCAGGGATTTTAATTTTTTACCCGTTTAGAAAAATACCAATTGCAATATCTAAGATGCTCGCACAAATAGTGACTAATCACCGTTGGTTTGCTTTATTTTATATAGCTATAATTTTCTTTATTATTCCCCTACTTTTGATATCTTTATGGAGGTGACGAAGATGTTTAAGAATCTTTTTAAAGGAAGAGATTACCTGCTCAATAAAGTATTAGAAGACATAGAAAAAATGCTTGTTGAAGTGGAAGATATGTTTTCCTTTGCTCTAAGGGTACTTTTTAACCACCAGGACGAAACCGTAGATATTTATAAAAGGGACCAGCTGATTAACCGCTGGCAAATAGATATAAGGAGAAGGCTAATAGAACACCTTGTCTTGTCTCCGGAAAAAGATGTTGTTGCCTCTTTAGTTTTTGCTACATTGGTCACCGATATTGAACGAATTGGGGATTATGTAAAGAATGTTATAGAGTTAGCCCATCTTTATCCAGAAGAAATCGAGGAAGATGAAAGAATTAAGCAACTAAAAGAGGAAGGAAAAGAAATTTTGCTCCTCTTTTCTCGCACCAAAGAGGCCTTAAAAAAAGACGATGAAATAAAGGCAAAAGAGGTTATGGGGGCGCATGCTCGGATAGCAAAAAGGTGTGATAAATTTATTGAAGAATTAGTGTTGGAAGAAAATATGTCTTCTCGGAGAGCAATATTTTGTGCCTTGGTTAGCCGATATTTTAAACGAGTAAGTGCACATTTAAAGAATGCTGCTTCAAGCGTGGTCAATCCATTTCCCCGAATTGGTTATAAACCAGAGGAGTGATTGTGCAGGACAGATTAACAAAGCTAAAAAAGATTAAGGAGATGGGGATTGAGCCCTATGGCGGTAGGTTTACCCGCAGCCACAGGATTAAGCGATTGATTGAGGATTTTAGAGAGGGGATCTTTACCAGGGTTAGTGGAAGGATTATGGCTTTGCGCGGTCACGGTAAAGCCGCTTTTTTGGATATCCAGGATGAGAGCGGCCGAATCCAGATTTATGTAAAAAAGGACGATATAAAGGCAGAGGACTTTTTGTTGTTTAAGAATCTGGATATCGGCGACATTATCGGGTTAGAGGGAACCTTATTTCTTACCCAGAAGGGAGAGAAAACAATCAAGGTTCGCCGGCTTTTCTTGTTGAGCAAGAGCCTGAGACCCCTACCGGAAAAATGGCATGGTTTAAAAGACATCGAGATTCGTTACCGCCGCCGCTCGCTGGATTTGATTGTCAACCCGGCGACAAAGGAGACCTTTTTAGCGCGAGCAGAGATAATCAGAGAGATTCGTATGTTTCTAAAAAGGCGGGGTTTTGTAGAAGTAGAGACACCGATGCTCCAGAGCTTAGCCGGTGGGGCAAAGGCGAAACCCTTTGTTACTCATTATAACGCTCTGAATTGCGATGTCTATCTGCGGATTGCCCCGGAGATTTATCTAAAGAGATTGCTGGTAGGAGGATTGGAAAAGATTTATGAACTAAGCCGAAACTTCCGCAATGAGGGGATTTCCACAGTGCACAATCCTGAATTTACGATGTTGGAAGTCTATGAAGCCTATGCTGACTACACAGATATGATGCATCTCAGTGAGGAGTTGATTATTAATTTAGTTAATGCCCTAATGGGTGCAGGCCTAAGGAGTATCTCTGGAGAGGCTAAGATTAAATGGGGGGATAAAGAGATTAATCTGAGTCCCCCTTGGGCAAAGGTTTCTTTTTATGATGTCTTAAAGAGAGAAACAGGCATTGATTTTGAGAAGGAGGATTTGGATTTTAAGGGTGTGGGCAAGGAGTTGGGTTTGCAACTGATTGAGACTGAATCTCCCGGGGTTCTGTTGAACAAGGTCTTTGAGAAATTTGTTCAACCCAAGTTAGTTCATCCTACTTTTGTGATTGATTATCCCACTTTTCTTTGCCCGCTTGCTAAAAGAAAGAAAGATAACCCAAGGCTCAGCGAGCGGTTTGAGCTCTTTATCGGCGGGCAGGAACTGGCTAACGCCTATTCAGAACTGAATGACCCGCTTGAGCAGAGGAGGAGATTTGAGGAGCAAGTTCTAGAGCAGGGTGGCAGGATTGATCAAGATTTTTTAGCCGCTCTCGAGCAAGGGATGCCCCCAGCCGGAGGATTGGGCATTGGCATTGACCGTTTAATAATGTTGTTGACCGATAAGAGTTCTATTCGGGAAGTATTGTTGTTCCCGCAGCTTAAGCCACTCAAAGGTCCCCAGTTGCCAGGACACCAGTCCCCAGTTGAATAAATACTGGTGGCTGGAAACTGGTAACTGGTAACTTTTAAAAGTATGTTCTACCCTTTTTTTATTGCCTTGCGTTATCTATTCACTAAGCAAAAGGAGAGGTTTATTTCTCTTTCCTCGTTGATTTCTATATTGGGCATAGCCGTGGGGGTGGGCGCTTTGATTGTGGTCTTAGGAGTGATGAGTGGTTTTGATGAAGAACTCAAGGCAAAGATGCTCGGGGCTAATTCGCCGATAGTTGTCCGTATTCCTCCCGGGGCAGATAGTTCGCAGGTTATCCAGGCACTGAAAGAGATGCAGGGCGTTTCGGCTATTGCTCCCTTTGTTTATGGTCAAGCATTGATTAAAGCCGAAAATAATGTCCAGGGGATTATCCTGCGCGGGATTGATATTGAGCAGGAAGCAAAGGTTAGCAGAATCAAACACTATATTGACTTGATTGAGGGTAGCCCCCAACCACTATCGAGGGCTACCCTCCATAGTAAGGAGATAATTTTAGGGAAGGAATTAAAGAGGAATTTAGGGGTAGATATCGGTAAGGAGGTTTTGCTTATCTCCCCGGTTGACCGCAAAAGCCATAGGTTTAGAGTAAGTGGAGTATTTAATTGCGGGATGTATGACTATGATGCCAATTTTGCCTTTATTGACCTAAGACAGGCTCAGGATTTCTTTGCTCTTCTCGGGCCTACGGGCATTGGGATAAAACCAGGCTCAGAGAGAGATATTTGGAAGCTCAAGAAAGCCATCCAGAAAAAATTGGGGGGGATCTTTCCGGTGTATACCTGGATGGATTTAAATAAAAATTTCCTCAGCGCTTTAAAATTGGAAAAGACCGTAATGTTTATTATTTTAACCTTGATTATTATAGTCGCCTGTTTTAACATCACGAGCGCCCTAACAATGAATGTCTTAGAGAAAACCAGAGATATCGGAATTTTAAAGGCGATTGGGGCAACTAATCTGGGAATAAAAACCATCTTTATTTACCAGGGTTTGATAATGGGGGGTTTAGGAGGAGGTTTAGGTTTAGGGCTCGGCCTAGGGGTAGGTTATCTCTTAAAGAATTACCAATTTATTAAACTCCCCCCAGATGTCTATTATCTGAATAAGATACCCCTGAGTATTCAGAAAACAGATATCTGGCTGATTTTACTCTCTACTTTTTTGATTACCCTTTTGGCTACCTTTTACCCGGCAAGGCAAGCAGCTAAATTAGACCCTGTAGAGGCGTTGAGGTATGAGTAAGCCCCGTTAGAAAGGTACAATTTAGGGGCAACTTCTCTATCAAGTATAAATGGGAACAACTTCTTTATCGTTCCTATAAGGAATTTGCCCCTATAAGGAAGGGGACGGGGGCTTTAACCCCGCCCTTTCTCAATAAACATTCTTTCCCCGCCCACTCCGTTAGAGACCTTGCTAAAGATGGTTCAATGTCATAAGACGAAGGTTTATTTCAAATAGCAAGAGTAGTCTCTAACGGGGCCCACGGAGGGGCGGGGTTTTCTAACGGGGTAAACTTGCCTTAGTTCCTGTCCGAAGTTTCGCTTCGGACAGTGCAGTCTCAGGTGAAGCTACGAACAGTAAATTTATCCAAGAGATACAAAAGCGGGAAGGCTGAGGTCTGGGCTTTAAGGGAGGTCAATCTGGAGATAAAAGAAGGGGAGTTTTTGGTGATTATTGGGCCTTCGGGAGCCGGCAAATCTACCCTCCTGCATCTCTTAGGGGCTCTGGATTCGCCGAGCAGTGGAAAGGTCTTTTTAGATAAGTTGGACATTTCGCAGATTAGTGCTTCTCAGAGAGCCGAGATTAGAAGGAAGAAGGTTGGTTTTGTCTTCCAGTTTTATCATCTCTTGCCCGAGTTTACTGCTCTGGAGAATGTGATGCTCCCCGCACGGGTTGCGGGTTACGGGGTGCGGGTTACGGGGTGTAAAGCAAAGAAATTATTAGAGAAATTAGGGTTAGAAAATAGGGCAAATCACCGCCCTTCAGAATTGTCGGGTGGCGAGCAGCAGAGGGTAGCCATTGCTCGGGCGTTAATAAACGAACCGGAGATTCTCCTTTGCGATGAACCCACAGGCAACTTAGATTCGCAGACCGGCGAAAGGATTGTCTCTATTCTTGAAGGATTAAATAAAGAAGGCAGAACCTTGGTTATTGTTAGCCATGAGCAAAAGATTGCCCAGCGGGCAGGTAGGCTGCTGAAGATGGAAGACGGAGGGATATTATGAAAGTTTATATCAATGGAAAGTTTTTTGCCAAAGAAGAGGCAAAAATCTCCGTGTTTGACCACGGCTTGCTCTACGGCGATGGGGTATTTGAAGGGATCAGGTGCTATAATGGAGTAGTATTTAAATTAGAAGAGCACATTGTCCGTCTATTCGAATCTGCGCATACCCTGATGCTTTCTATTCCTTTGACCAAGGAAGAAATGATAAAAGCAGTAACAGAAACAATCAAGATAAACAATCTGAGAGATGCTTATATAAGGGTTGTGATTACCCGGGGCCAAGGGGATCTGGGTTTAGACCCCTATAAGTGTAAGCAGCCAATAGTAATAATTATTGCTGATAAGGTTGCCCTTTATCCGCCCAAGATGTATAAAGAGGGGCTTGAGATAATTACCGTGCCCACAATTCGCAATCTGCCCGAGGCGCTCAATCCGCAGATAAAGTCCTTAAACTATCTAAACAATATCCTCGCAAAAATAGAGGCAGTAAATGCCGGTTATCAAGAAGCAATAATGCTCGATTCAATGGGCTATATTGCTGAGTGCACCGGCGATAATATCTTTCTGGTAAAAAGGAATGAACTTTATACCCCTCCACAGTGTATGGGAACTCTCAGAGGGATTACCCGGGATACGGTCTTGGAGTTAGCCCACAATCTAAACATTCCTGTCCACGAACATGTCCTTACCCGTCACGAGATGTATATCTCTGATGAGGTGTTTTTGACCGGTACTGCTGCCGAGATAGTGCCAGTGGTAAAGGTTGATGGACGAACTATTGGTAGTGGCAAACCAGGTAAGATTACCTTGAGGCTGATTGAGGAATTTAGGAAGATTGTTTGTAAAGAGGGAGTGAAGATATAAATACGCCGCAAAACATCAACGAATTACGAATTCTTTACGAATATACGAATAAAAACATTCGTATTATTCGTAGAGATTAGTAAATTCGTAGATTAAGTGAATGCGAGGCACGCATAACATGATAAGACTTGGTAATGTCCTTTTAGGCAAAGAGCCCAAAATAGCATTAACCATTGGAGAGATTAAGGCCAATCTCTTAAAACCCTCTTTGCTTAAGAAAGTAGATATTCTGGAAGTGAGGATAGATTGCTTCAAGAATATAGAAGAGGAAAATGTTATTCGTTTTATTTCGGCTATAAAAAAGACTTGCCTGACGGCACTCAGGAAAGCGTTGCCGATTATTGCTACTATTAGAAGCAAGAAAGAAGGGGGAGTAAGGTATATATCTTCGCTCAGCCGTTTGCAGCTCTTTAGAACAATTATCCCGTTAGCGGATGCTGTTGATGTTGAACTCAGTTCTTCCATTTTAGATGAAGTGGCAGGAGAGGCAAAAGAAAAGAAGAAAAGAGTAATTTTATCTTATCATAATTTTAAGCAAACTCCTTCCGAACAAAGATTAAAAGAAATTATCAAAACAGCTGAAAAGCGAGGCGGAGAAATAATCAAGATTGCCTGTTTCGCCAAAAGCAAAAAGGATACTTTACGGCTTTTGAATCTCCTCTTTAAACATAGAGAAAAAAACATAGTAGCAATTTCTCTGGGAGAAGAAGGAGTGATTTCGCGTTTCCTCTTCCCTTTTTTTGGCTCTCTTTGGACCTATGCTTGTTTAGATAAACCTTTTGCCCCCGGGCAAGTAAATATAAACAAGCTACAAATTATAAGAAGGTTGTGTTAAAGGGTTTCGGTTGCGGTTGGGTGTTGTCTTTCGTTATCGTTTATCGCCTGCCTACCGCAGGCAGGGACAAAACCCAAAAACGAAACCGATACTTAACCGAAACCCAAACCGATAGACGAAACCTTGATTATTTTAAATTATGTTAATCATCCCGGCGATTGATTTAAAACAAGGAAAGGTGGTTCGTCTCTGGAAAGGCGATTTTCAAAAAGCCACTGTTTATGCGGACGACGCTTTGAAAGTAGCCCGAAGGTGGAAAGAAGAGGGGGCAGAGAGAATACATATTGTTGATTTAGATGGGGCGAAGACAGGCACACCGGCTAATTTAGGGATTGCTCAGGAGATAGCTAAAATGGGAATGGTTGTTCAGTTTGGGGGAGGGATTAGAGACAAGGAAATATTTAAGAAGGCTATTACTGCAGGTATTCCTTATCTAATTCTGGCTAGCGGAATAAGAAACAGGGATTTTTTTGACTGGGCAGTGGAGAATTATTTAGAAAGGATTATTGTTAGCATTGATGTGTTTCAGCAAAGGGTTTATTTACAGGGCTGGCAGAGAAAGAGCGAATTGGATATTGGGGAGGTTAGTAAATTTTTAAAGGAGGCAAGGATAAAAAGGGTCATCTGGACAAATATTGAGAGGGATGGAACCTTGGAGGGGATAGATATTGCTGCTTTAAGAGGGGTATTAGAGGCAATTGGTCTTCCCTTGATTATTGCTGGGGGCGTTTCCTCCTTAGAGGATATAAAGAAATTAAAAGGGCTCAACTGCCCCAATTTAGAGGGATTAATAATTGGCCGGGCGTTGTATGAAGGGAGATTCGACTTAAAGGAGGCAATAAAGATAGCAAATTCCAAATCACAAATTCCAAATCACAAATAAATTCCAATAATCAATGACCGAAACAATTGCCTTAACTTTCTTTGTTTGGATCATTGGAGTTTTGGTTCACCCTGTTAAATAATTTCGCCTCTGACGAAATTGCCACGAAGTGGCATTTAACAGGGTCAATTGGTGCTTGTTTGTAATTTGGTGCTTGGAATTTGGAATTTTAAGTTATGCTGAATTTCAATAAGGACGGCCTGGTTCCGGTAATTGTTCAGGATATTAAAAGCAATAGGGTTTTGATGCTTGCCTATATGAACGCCGAGGCGTTTAAAAAGACCCTTGAAACCAGAAAGGCGCATTTTTTTAGCCGCTCACGTAATAAACTCTGGTTAAAAGGAGAAAGTTCCGGCCACTACCAATTTGTGAAAGAGATTTATGTTGATTGCGATGAGGATACCTTATTGTTAAAGGTAGAGCAAATCGGCGGGGCTTGCCACAAGGGTTATCATTCCTGCTTTTACCGTCGCTTAGAAGATAGCCAATGGAGGGTTGTTGATAAAAAGGTATTTGAGCCGGAGGAGGTGTACTCAAAAAACAGAAAGCATTCGTTACTTTAAGGGAGGAGAAAAGATGAAAGGGTTTAAAAAGGTATTATTTTTAGGTTTGGCAATCGTTGTTTTTACTTTTTTGGGCGTTATCGGGACCAATGCCGCCAGGAGAGAAGAACCCACAGTTAAGGAAGGAAAGCAGACGCAAACAGAAGAGGGTTTTTATGAGGAGATTCCTGTATTCACAGAGGCAATTACCCTTATTCGCCAGGGCTATGTGCGAGAAGTGAGCCCAAAGGATTTAATCTATGGGGCTTTGCGGGGAATGCTTTCTTCTTTAGACCCTTATAGCCAGTTTATGGACCCTGAGGAATACGAAGAAATGAAGGTGGAGACAAAGGGAGAGTTTGGCGGGGTGGGAATTGTGATTACCATCAAAGATAATCTACTTACTGTTGTTTCGCCTATTGAGGACACCCCAGCGTTCAAGGCTGGAATCAAAGCCGGCGATGTAATCGTGAAGATTAACGGGCAGTCTACCAAGAATATTACTCTCTATGATGCCGTTGATAAAATAAGGGGCGAGCCAGGCACAGAGGTAATTTTGACAATTGTTCGTGAGGGACAGAAGAAATTACTGGACTTTACCATTGTCCGCGGTATTATTGAAGTGAGAGCAGTAAAAGAAGCGAGGTTGTTAACCGACAATATTGGTTATATCAGGTTGGTTGTTTTTAATGAGAAAACAGATGAAGAATTAGAAGAAGCATTAGATAAATTGGAGAGAGAAAAAGCAGATAGTTTAATCCTTGATTTAAGGAATAACCCCGGAGGGCTTTTAGAAGCAGCAGTGGAAGCGAGCAGTAAATTTATAAGGAGAGG
>JAGGUG010000002.1 GCA_021158625.1 Candidatus Omnitrophota bacterium
CTTTTCTCCTTCCACAATTTATACTCCATACTATCCCTTAGCGCCTGCCAGCTTGCCTCAATAATATTCTCAGAAACCCCCACACTACTCCAGGTATCTTTTTTGTCCTGGGATTGAATCAAAACCCGCACCTTCGCTGCGGTGCCCTCCTTGGCATCCAGCACCCGAACCTTGAAGTCAGAAAGATGCATCTCAGCCAGAACCGGATAAAAATCGGTTAGAACCTTTCGCAACGCTTTATCCAGAGCGTTTACCGGCCCATCTCCGCAAGCAGTACTCTCCTTTTCTGTCTCCTTAACCTTAACCCGGACACTTGCCTTAGAGGTTATCCTTTTGCCTTTTTTTTCAATAACTATAGAAAAACCCTCCAGTTTAAAGAAGTCTTTATACCGACCGAGAGCCTTGTTCATCAACAGTTCAAAAGAGGATTCTGCGGCTTCAAACTGGTAGCCCTGATTTTCTAAGTTCTGCAGGAGTTCCAAAATCTTTTTTGTCTGGGGGTCTTTTTTGGCTAAATCAAGATTTAATTCTTTTGCTTTTACTAAAATATTCGTCTTTCCCGATAATTCTGAAAGTAAGAACCTGCGCCGATTGCCTACTAAAGCCGGGTCTATCTGTTCATAACTCTTTGCGTTCTTCACTACCCCATCAATATGCACTCCACCCTTGTGAGCAAAGGCACTTTTTCCCACAAAGGGCTGATTATCGCAGGGAACCATATTGGCAATCTCGGCAATATAGTGAGCGGTCTCGCTAAGTTTTTTTAGATTCTCATCGGAGATACAATCAATGTTCAATTTTAATTTTAGATTGGGAATAATAACACAGAGGTCCGCATTACCACATCTCTCGCCATAGCCATTAATCGTCCCCTGCACCTGGGTACATCCTTCTTCTACCGCGGCGATCGTGTTGCTCACTGCCATGCCCGAGTCATTATGGGTGTGAATACCCAAAGGAATCTTGATCCTTGTTTTTACATAAGAAACAATTTTTCTTACCTCTGAACTGAGCATTCCACCGTTGGTTTCGCAAAGTATAATGCAGTCTGCTCCCCCATCCTGAGCGGCGAGAAGCGTCTTCAGGGCGTAATCTCTGTTGGCGCGGAAACCATCAAAAAAATGCTCGGCGTCATAAAACACCCTTCTTCCTTGTTTTTTTAGATAAATCACAGAATCAAAAATCATCCTCAGATTTTCATCTAAATCCGCTTTTAAAATATCGCTCACTTGAAAATCCCAGCTCTTGCCAAAAATGGTAACTATCTCTGTATTTGCTTTAAGCAGATGTTTAATATTGTTATCCTTCTCTGCCTTCTCTCCCGCCCGCCGTGTGCTGCCAAAGGCGGTTATCTGAGAATTTTTTAGAGCAATCTTCTGAATCTTTTTGAAAAATTGGGCGTCTTTGGGATTTGAACCTGGCCAGCCGCCTTCAATATAATGAATACCCAGAGCATCTAATTTTTGAACAACCCTAATTTTATCCTCTAAAGAAAAAGAGACGCCTTCTCCCTGCGCTCCGTCCCTAAGAGTTGTGTCATAGAGTTGGACTTGCTTTATTTTAGTTTTCATAATCTCCTGTATACTTCACTTTGATGCTTAATTCGCCAAATACGTACTACTTACTCTTTGTCGTTGATTTCAGGGATAATTCGCTAATCTCTTATGGGTATTCGTTAATCTCTCTTTGCTCCCTTGATTTTATGCACTCCATGTGGACGAGGATTTCACTTAAGTAATAAAATCTCTGCGCTAATTTGTTTAAACAAACTCTTTGATAGCGATTTCAAATCGCGCTCTGCGCGTTTCTCAATTAGAAGCTTACACATTAACTTCTGCTAAAAACCTTCAAACTTCCTGACTTTAAGAGAACCCTTTTTATCCTTTTCAACTCCGCTAAATCCTCTGTATCTTCAATACGCTCTAATAATTCCTCAAAGGTCTTAATGCCAAGAATTACAGCTGTTGGCTTTCCTTCTTTGATAATAAACTGTGTTTTTCTAAAAAACGCTTTTCATTTTGTCACTTTTTATTTACTTCTGCTGGAAGCTCAAACTTATCTGATGGAATGGAAGCTTTGGACAAATCAGCAATATCGACCGTGTAGATAAGTTGCCCTTTGTCATCGTAAACTTCTCTATGTAGAGGAAACCCCCCCAGATCAGAAACATACAAACCTGCGAAAGAACCATATCCCACTGCTGAAAATGCTTGGGCAATATGTCTTTGAATTTTATCAAACCATCTAATGTCAACTATATCTTTTGCCACCCAATAGTGCTCCTCCAATAGCCCTTTTGCTATAACTTCTTTACATAAATAACCCTTTATATTTTTCTTATTATCAGTAGATTGAATTTCCCTCTTTATTTTAAACACTTCCTCGGGAATATCATCCAGATTGTATTTTGCAAATGTCTTTTTGTTCCAATCAATCTCCCACACTAGTTTAATATCAGGCCTTATTATTGAAATATATGTTTCTTTTCCTAAATCTGAATAGATTATCTTGTGTTCTACACGAATTTTCCCATTCTTGATATATGTTTCCCAAATCTCAGAATCTATTTCTTTATAACCAGGGGGGTGAGAAGGCAGAACATCTCGATTGTATGTATAAACCTTTTTATAATAGAAATCTTTTTCTGCTGATAGAAAATTTTTATCCAAAATTAGATTCTCCTCTATATCATCTAGCCTTATTTTTGTATTAATCTGTTTACACATCTCATCAACTTCTCTTTTCTGCTTAATAGTTTTTTGAATTACTGATATAGTTAATATAAGGAGAATCACTAATAAAAAACTCGCGATAATGCTATCACTTTTGTTTAAGCCAAATACTTTATTATTCTTGAGATTCCTTGCAAATAATACCCCTATAACCCCAAATACTCCCAGGAAAATTGATACTAAAAGCCAAATTGGCACACTTCTGCCTTTTTTCTTAGCTAAAAATATAGTAGAGATTATACAAAAAATCCAAAATAGCAATAGAGTGCTTTTCACTTTTATTTCCCCAATTTAAACTTTCTATGAATTGCCCGCACTGCCTTTTTTCCGTCTCTCTTTTTCACTATACAAATTTATACTCACAGGCGTAGAATTTAAAACTGTTTCTAAAAAGGTTTCCTGGCATTGCTTGATTTCTTTTTCTGTATATCCTAAAGCCTCCACAGGTTCAAAAATTCTTCCCGCGGCTAAACCTAAAAGCTCTAACCTTTCTCTCAAATTCATACCTTCAAAATCGTCAGAGACAACAATGAGATCAATATCGCTATCTTCTCGTGGATTCCCTTTAGCACAGGAACCATAAAGAATAACTTTCCCTGGATTGACCCCGAGTTTCTTTAGTTCTTGCTTAAACCTTTCCATTATTCTTTCAACTTTTCTTGCTCTTTTAAGCATTTGACAACCTCTCGTGTTTTAGAAAGATATCCTTCTGCTATATTCTTAGGATAAACTTCTAAAAGCTTGCCGAAATCTTCGGGATACCTTGTAACAATGCTTACATTGTTTATTTTAGCAACAAAATCAAATAGCTCTCTCGGCAATTGAACCTTTGCTAATTTAATAAGATAGATTAAATTGTGGGTTTTGGGAGGGCTCTTTTGAATAATTTCGGCCGCTATTGCCTTTAGCATTTTCTCAATGGAAAGATGACACATAAAAACTACATAGATGTATCTGCCTGTATTTAGCATATGCTCGGCGGTCTTAAGATCGTATTCAGCAGATTGCTTAAAATTTTGGCTATCTTTACGCATTTGATTTACCCCGTCAGAGAATTTTCATCTAGAGTACTCTTCTTTCCCCTTAGAGTGCCTCTCACTTTCCCCTCTCCAATCCAAACTTTCTATGAATTGCCCGCACTGCCTTTTTTCCGTCTCTCTTTTTCACTATACAGGAAATTTTTATCTCCGAGGTGCTAATCATTCCAATGTTTATCTTCTGCTCAGCTAAAGCAGAAAACATCTTGGCGGCAACTCCGGGATGGCTACGCATCCCTACGCCTACAACAGAAACCTTGGCAATATCCTCGTCGTAATCAACCCCTCCTGCTCCTATCTTCTTGGCTATCTTTTTTATCTCATCGAGGGCTTCTTCTAAATCCCCTTTTTGGATGGTAAAAGAAAGATCGGTTTTCGGTTTCTGGTGACTGGTGGCTGGTGGCTGGTGACTAATGTTTTGAATAATCATATCTACATTTATATTCCTCTGGGCGATGCCAGCAAAAATTCTGGCAGCAACCCCCGGTTTATCGGGAACATCCCGAAGGGTAATCTTTACCTCTTTTTCGTCAATAGTTACAGCGGTAATTAAATGTTCTTCCATTCAATAAGCACGTATCTTACGGAATCCGCCTCAGGCAGTGAACGTAAGTTGTATGAACGCATTGACCCAGCACTAATTTTCTGCTGTGGTTAAGCATCTCTGAAAAATTAGTGCTGGGTAAAATTCAGCCATACAATTTAGTCTCTCCCGAAGCTTCGGGATCGCCTAAATTGTGGCTTCATTTTATTAAAGTCCCCCTTCCTGAATTAAAACTTGAACCCACATAAATAGGAATATTATTTTTTCTGGCTACCTCTACTGCCCTCAGCTGCAAAACCTCTGCTCCCAAAGAGGAGAGTTCGAGCATCTCCTCATATTCTATCTTTTCAAGCCGCTTTGCCTCGGGGACAATCCGGGGGTCAGCAGTATAGACCCCCTGAACATCTGTATAGATTTCACATCTCTTTGCCTTTAAAGCCACCGCTAAAGCAACTGCGGTCAGATCTGAGCCCCCTCTTCCCAATGTAGTTATCTCACTCTCAGAGGTTGTTCCCTGAAAGCCAGCAACTACTACAATATTTCCCTCTTTGAGAAGCTTCTTTATCCGCCGGGGATTGATAGTCAATATCCTCGCTCTGGTATGCAGATTATCCGTGATTATTCCACTCTGAGGCCCAGTAAGGGAAACTGCCTTTTTACCCAGGGAGGAAATAGCCATTGCCAGGAGAGAGGCAGAGATTTGCTCACCGGTAGAGGTGAGCATATCTAACTCCCTCTGCGGAGGCCGAGAAGAAATCTGAGCGGCTAAACCCAACAATTCATCAGTGGTATCTCCTAAAGCAGAAACTACTACCACTAAAGAATTGCCCTTCTTAAGAGCAACAATCCTTTTGGCAACGGCTTTGATTCTCTGAGGGGTCTTTAGGGAACTCCCACCGTATTTTTGGACAATAAGCA
>JAGGUG010000124.1 GCA_021158625.1 Candidatus Omnitrophota bacterium
CCTGAATCTATGGATTCTTCTGCCATTTCAATCCCTTGTTTAATATCACCTGCTTTGTCGGCGGCATAGATTGCACAACCGCTGTTTAGTAAAACAATATCGCGGGGGGGGAATTTTCTTCCCTTCAAAATCTCCAGCGCAATCTTAGCACTTTCCTCTGCGTCTCCTCCCTGCAAATCTTCCATCTTTGCCAGCGGAAGATTAAAATCCTCTGGTCTGAGTTCATAATTTTTTATCTCTCCGTTACGCAATTCAGAAACAAAGGTTTTGTCGACAGTAGAAACCTCATCCATCCCATCGGCGCTGTGTACTACTAAAGAGTGCCGGGAACCCAAATTTTTTAGAACAGTTGCTAATAAAAAACACAGCTTTTTATCATAAACCCCCAACAATTGAAATTTTGCCCCGGCCGGATTGGTGAGTGGCCCCAAGATATTGAATATTGTCCGGATGCCTATCTCGCGACGGGGAGCAAGCACATTTTTCATTGCCGGATGCAAGAGTGGTGCAAATAAGAAGGCAATGCCAATCTCCTCGAGGCATTGCTCCATCTTTTGCTTAGTAATCTCGATATTCACTCCTAATGCCTTTAAGACATCAGCACTCCCGCACCTACTGGAAACCGAGCGATTACCGTGTTTTGCTACCGGCACACCATTAGCAGCCGCTACAATAGCCGATATTGTGGAGATATTAAATGTTCCCTTTCTATCTCCGCCAGTGCCACAGGTGTCCAGAACATCGGATTTTGTCTCTATCTTTACTGCATATTCACGCATAATCTTCGCCCCCGCGGTAATCTCCTCCACGCTTTCGCCTTTCATTCTCAAAGCAGTGAGAAAAGCAGCAATCTGAGAAAGGCCCGCCTCTCCTTTCATAATCTCCTGCATTACTGCTTCCATCTCCCTTTCTTCCAAACTGATACCCTGAACAACTTTATTGATCGCCTGTTTAATCATCTCCCTCTCCCAGAGCAAACAATTTGGAGAAAACCTGCATTGGTTTCTTCTCCTTTAAAATCAACCTTATCTCCTTCTCAAGCCGCTGAGGTTTTAATTCTTTTAACATCCCTTTTTCTATCGCTTCTTTAATCAGTCTTTTTGTCTTCCTTTCTATGCAGAAATTATAACGCACAGCAAAGCGTACTGCTCTTAGGATACGGGTGGGGTCATCAATAAAACTCAAATTGTGCAGAACCCTTATTCTTTTTCTCCTTAAATCCTCTTTCCCTTTAAAAGGGTCGATTAGTTGTAGCCCAGGGTTGGATTCATTCAAAGAAATTGCCATTGCGTTTATGGAAAAATCTCGTCGTTCTAAATCTTCGGTAATACTTGCCGGATTCACATCGGGGAGAGCCGCGGGTTTTTTATATCTCTCCTTACGCGTACTGGCTACATCCATACGCATCTCTCTTCCTTTAAAATTATAAGAGATAACCGCTGTGCCAAATCCCCGGTGAGTCTCTATCTCGCCATTTAATGCCTTAGCCAAAGCCATAGCAAACGCAATCCCTTCCTTAAAGTCTCTGCTTTCAGCTACTAAATCAATGTCCCAATTTTTAACCCCCAAAAGAAAATCGCGCACAAATCCACCGACAACAAAAATAGGTAGATTCTGCTTGACAGCTATCCTAATGGCTAATTCTAAGATGTTTGAAATTGAAGGAGGGAAGTGAAATTGATTTTTTCTCATAGGAAGAAATATTGAAGCAGGTCCTTCGCTCCGCTCAGGATCAAAAATTTATGGAGTAAATTTTGGAAAGCAGATAATAAGCCGGATTCTGTATCTAAATGGTCATTTCTCTTATTCCGATATTGCTATCGGAATTAAACGATTTACCCGAGATTTATCCCGAAACTTCGGGACGAAGATTGCCACTTCTTCATCTCCTATTTAATCTTTCTCCGTATAGAGATTGCCCCGTTTCACCTCCTCCCCCTCCGCTAAAGCTTTGGGGGATTGCTCGTCTCTGTGGCTCTTATCCTCCCCAGCACTAATTTTCTGAGAAAATTAGTGCTGGGTGATCTCCTGTTAGGAGATTATACTGGCAATTGGAGTCCGGACTTTCCTCCTCAGCCTAAGGCTGAAGCGACCATTTGTCTGCTTTCCATCCCGAAGGCTTTCGGGATGATCCTGAGCCCCGATTTATCGGGGCGAAGGACCTATTCATTTTGATTCAGGTTCTTCGTCGCCTTTGGCTCCTCAGGATCAAATTTCGCCGATTTCGCCGAAGGCGAAATTTGGTGGGCCCACCAGGACTCGAACCTGGGACAAACGGATTATGAGTCCGCTGCTCTAACCAACTGAGCTATGGGCCCATCCTCATCTCTAAGAAATTTCTTATTTTATGACTCCGTACCGGATGTCTCAACTTCCTTAATGCCTTTGCTTCTATCTGTCTCACTCTCTCCCGGGTTATTCCAAACATACCTCCTACCTCTTCCAAGGTGTGCGGACAACCATCGTCAATGCCAAAGCGAAGCTTTAAAATATTTTTCTCCCTTTCTTCTAAACTCTCCAATATTTGACCTATCTGTTCCTTCAACATCATATGGCTTGTCGCCCGAGAAGGAGAAATAGCTTTCTTATCCTCAATAAAGTCTCCAAAATGAGTATCTTCTTTATCTCCGATGGGAGTCTGTAAAGAAATCGGCTCCTGGGCAACCTTTAAGATTGCTCTTATTTTCTCTACTGGTTCGCCCATCTGCTCAGCGATTTCCTCGGAAGAGGGCTCGCGTCCATTCTCCTGAACCAAGTGACGCGCCACCTTATAGATTTTGTTTATATTCTCAATCATATGCACAGGTATGCGGATTGTCCTCCCCTGGTCGGCAATAGAACGGGTAATTGATTGCCTAATCCACCAGGTAGCATAGGTGCTAAATTTGTATCCTCTCTTGTATTCAAATTTATCTACTGCCTTCATCAAGCCGATATTCCCTTCCTGAATAAGGTCAAGAAAAGATAAACCGTGATTAGTATATTTCTTGGCAATGCTGATTACCAACCTCAAATTAGCCGCTATCATCTGTTTTTTGTAAAAGAATACCTCCTTTTCGCAAGAAGAAACCAGTTCCATTTTTTGCCTTAATGCAGAGAAAGGCTCGCCGATAATCTCTTTTATCTCCTTTAGTCGTTTGTTTAACCTAATTATTTCTTCCCTCTTTTTTCTCTTTCTTTTACGCAGTTTTTTAAGAGCAGAGTTTATCTCTTCCGCCTCTTTTAAATATCCTCTAATCTGAATAATGATTTGCTTAATCACAGAGATACTAAAATTAAACTTCTCTAAAATAGGGAGAAGCTCGGCTTCTTCGGATGCGGTTTTTAAACGTCTAACCAAGGAGCGAATCTTTCTGTAGAGCTTTCTATCATCCAATCCCACATCTTCTTTTATTACTCCCTCAATATTTACTTTGCGCTCTAAAATCTTATCCGCAAGTTCAATCACATAACGGCGCGCAAATCTGCATCTAAATACTGCTTCTCTTAACTTAAACTCCTCAGCAGCAATCTTCCGCGTTAATTCCAGCTC
>JAGGUG010000091.1 GCA_021158625.1 Candidatus Omnitrophota bacterium
CCTTCTCTCCTCTTGCCCAGAAGGTCAGTTTGGTTGCTCCTGTTAGGTCAAATCCACCCTCTACTTCTCCCCAGTTGTTGGCTGGTTCCTGCCAGTAGATACCTGCCCAGCGATTTCCCTGGGTTGCTTCTGCCGAGTAACTAATCTTGATACAGGTCTCTCCTGAATGGGGATTGTCCTGCCAGTTTTCATCAAGGGTAATATCACCATAGTCACCCATCCAGCCTGAGGGGATGAAGTGGTTGTCCGAGGAAGAGATATCGGTATAAACCGGGAATTGGTAAGTGCTCACCTCCCATCCCTCCTCATCCCATTCCTCTTGAGCAAATACATCTCTATTTAAAGCAACACCACCAAAAACTAATCCCAGAAATAATAATGTGCTAATCAAAACCTTTTTCATTTTACACCTCCATTTTTAAAAATTCCAAATTCCAAAACTGTCAATCGTTAAAGGGTTGCGTAACTCGAATCGTCCAGCGTCGAAGGGTTGCGTCTATTGAATTTAGCCGATTGCCGATAGACCTTCAACGTTTCCAGCTACGCAACCGATAAACGTAGAACAAAATACTGGAATTTGGTACTTATCTTGTAGACTGTCTTTTGAAATTTCCATCACCTCCTCCACATATCCTGGTAAACCTTATATACCTTTCTTAGCTGCCTCAAATAAGGGCTTTTCGTGCCATCTCCTTGAGAGCAAATCCCTAACCACTCCTCGTACATCCAGCCGTCAGGAAAGGGACCGGCAAAATTACGGTTGGTATTATGTGCATCCGGATTATAGGACTTCCACCACTCATCCAGCCACTCAAATACTATTCCACCCAAACTATTCCCTGCTCCTTCTGAAAAGGCAGCATTATTTCGGATATCCTCCCAGCACCCCTGATGATACTCAGCCTGCTTTTCTTCGGCAATTTCTCTGCTTTTTCCCTTTATGTAGGCTGGACAGCCATATTCGCTAATAAAAACCGGCTTATCAAAATCCTTGACATCCTCCCATAACCCTCCAAAGCCATAATTCCCCCGATAGGTATTGCAGCCAAAGATATCTACCGCCGGGCACTCCCGGGCAAAGATATCCAAAAACAAGGTATCCCCGTTGCAGATAGCCACTGGATGCCCGGGGTCAAGCTGGTGGATAAGCTCAGCTGCCTGATTGACAAATCTATAAAACGCCTCGGGATTCTCCTTGGCATTATTGGCAATTCCATAGTTATTCTCATTACCTAATAACCAGAATAAAATATAGGGCTCGTCCTTAAATTCCTCAACCATCTTTTTGACACTCTCAAGCATCTTCCTCTGCTCATCAGGATTGCTGTAGTTAGTTCCTTTATACCAATTTGCTCCCGAGCCAATAGTATAAGCCCCTAAGAAATCGCCCATTATTGTCATTATGCCATAATTCTCATATAAATCCATAAGTAATTTTTTATCTACAGAATAGGGATGATGATAAATTCTGATCGTGTTTACCCCCATTTCCTGCATCAATTGGAAATCACCTACTGCCTTCTCATCTTCATCCTTTTTATTATTCCTATTTTTATCCACCCAGGCATCATAGGGGCCGTCGGCTAATCCATTTTTATCCTCGTCCTCTTCCATCCAATTCTTTAAGCTTCCCTCATCCGGGCTCTGGCCAATCCTTGTCGGTGAATAATTCATCCCCTGAATAAAATAGGGCTTGCCATCCACTAATAACTGCCAATCTTTATTAGCAAATTGGATCAATCTCACCTGCTTTCCTCCGATAGACTTTATAATCTTCCTATCTTCTTGTTTTCTACTGGTCGCTGGAAACTGGTAACTGGCAACTTTTAAACTCCCTGGCTCAATCACAAAAATATCGTTATTTATATCGTTATCAAAACCACCGATAATTTTTATTCTCGCTCCTTTTAACTCTACATTTAATTCCGGATGCTGGCGGCAGAGATATCTAATCTTATAAATCGCTACCTTCCCTGGATACCAGGGGGTCTGCCAATAAGTCCAGGCGATGCTCTGCGGGAAATGCACTACAATCGCATAGTATGCCTTTATTGCTTCCTTAAACAGCCCGGCCTTTTCCAGAGCCATCGCCGTGTAAAATAGACGCACACCCGGCTCTTCGCCAATTGATGCCCATTTATAAAAATTGGCTACAAAATCATCGCTATTTATAAAATCCCATTGGCTCCCTTTTAGTTTCCCTTCTTTTTCTAACTTCTCAAAAGTAGGGTCAAAGAACACAGAATTGTTAGGATAAATACCCTCGCCCACTGCCTTGCTCAATCCCTCTTTATCTTTTATTTCGTATCTATATTTGTCTGTCCCGCGGTTTAAAAAGCAACCATATTTTTCATAGTCCACTGGAAATTCTTCCCCCGGAAAGGCAAGAATTAACTCTCGGGCAGCGGGCAGCGGGCAGCGGGGAACGGTTTTCTCTGTAGACTGCAAACTGTTAACTGTTGACTGTATTTCTCTCTCCGCTTCCTCGGCTACCTTCCAGAACCAGCCTTTGGGGTCCCACCACTGACTGAAACCAAACTGATTGATTACTGCTAAAAATTTCTCTTTGGCTTTTTCCTCATCTCCCTGGGCTAAAAATACCTTTCCTTGAATAAAGTAAGCCACCCCTACGCAGTTCAAAATATCATAAGGGCTTTCCACCTGAGGAGGAGGAAAAGAGGAGAGAGAAATTTGTTGTCTAGCCGCCTCTTCACCAAATTTAGCAATGCACTCATCTGTCCATTTTAAAGCATCGGAGTACTCCTTTTTGCTTAAACTGTTCCAGGCATTAAAGATAAGCTCCTTGGGGTTCTCTTTAGATATCTTATTTGCACCTTCACTTGCACCCCCGACGTGCAAGTGGGTATCCTGAGCCATTGCTAATGTAGACATAGCAAATAAACAAAGAGAAATTGCAATGATTTTTACCTTTTTGACTGTTGAGTGTTTTCTCATCCCTTCACCGCCCCCGCCATCACTCCTTTTATAATATGTTTTTGCATTAATAGATAAAGAAAAATAATGGGAATTGTGGCTATACACATCCCGGCCATCAGAATAGGATACTGGGTCACATGCTCACCGCGAAAGATCATCAGCCCCCGGGTTAAAGGCATTAGTGATTTATCCGAAAGGATTAGCATTGCCAGAAGATACTCATTCCAGACATAAAGCGTATTATAGATAACCACAATTGCTAATGCCGGTTTTGCCAAAGGCAGGCAAAGATGCCAATAGATGCCCAGACGCGAACAGCCATCTATCCTTGCCGAGTCCTCAAGGTCGCGGGGGATTTTCTCAAAAAACGATTTTAAGAGAAATATAGACATTGCCAGGCCAGCATTAATCTGAGGGAGAATATAGCCTATTCTCGTATTTATCAGATGCATCTTGTTTAACAAAACATAGAGAGCAACAAATCCACCAGGGATAGGAATCATCATTGGCGCCAGGAGTAGCAAAAAAAGAAAATTTTTAAAGGGAAACTCCAAGCGAGCAAAGGCATAAGCGGCTAAAGAGGAAACCAGGACAATCCCTCCTACAATCGTAACAGTATAAAAGACACTATTTAGAAAATAAATTCCAAAATTTCCTTTTACCCAAGCAGTGATATAATTCTGCCAAGAGGGTCTCAGAACAAACAGGGACATATCTGAAAAAATTGTGCTCTGGGTCTTTAAGGAAGAACTAATCATCCACAAAAGAGGGAAAATACAGGCGGCCGAAATTAGAATCATAAAGGAATGTTTTAAGAGGCTAATTATTCTTTTAGACATAGTTAACCAGCTAGCGGATTCAATTTCCGCGAGAGTTTTATTATAATCAAAGAAACCGAAAGCAAAATCGCTCCAAATACCAATCCCATTGCGCAGGCGTATCCAAATTGGAGATTTCCGCGCATTGCTGCTAAAATGCGGGTTATCGGCACCTCTGTATGATATGCTGGGCCGCCACCGGTGGTAGAAACAATTATATCGTAAATCTGCATCGCTCCCAAAATTGTCATAATAGAAACAATACCAAATGTAGGAATCATCAGAGGAACGGTAATCCGCCAAAACGACTGCCAGGCGTTTGCTCCATCTACCTTTGCCGCTTCATAGAGCTGGCGGGGAATACTCTGCAGACCCGCGAGTAGTACCAAAAACCCCCAGCCAAATCCCTTCCACATATTTATAATCGCTACACTGGTAAGGGCGGTCCTGGGGTCGGCTAACCAGGCTCTTTCTAAATTAGAAAAATAAGAGATATGCGTCCATTTGCTCAATTGAGCCAACCAATGATTTAATAACCCATAGTTTCCGTTATAAATCCAATTCCAGATGAGACCAACGACAATCCCCGATAAAACTGGGGGAATAAAAAAGATGACCCGATAGCCGTTGCCAAATTTTATCCCCCGGTCGCAAATCAAAGCAAGAACCAAGGCAAGGGCATTCTGAAGAGTAAGGGCAATGAGAGTAATATAAGCCGCTTGCCACATAGAGCGCCACCAGATTGGATTATGAAAAATGATGTCCTTAAAATTAAAAATGCCAACAAATTTCATTGTTGGCATTATCCCATCCCATCTATAGACACTCAATTGAAAGATCTTAATAAACGGATAGATGCTAAAAACTGCAAATAGTAATAATGCGGGCAGGATAAATAAGTAGTTTTTAAATGTTCTTTTGGCCATAAGAAACTTTGAGAATAATGTTTAATTGCTCTGACTTAATGTCTAATTCCTGTCTGCCTACAATAATTCTCGCTACTCTCTACTCTTCTTCATCTCTCTTTCCTTTACTCTTTGCACCTCTTTGGCTACCTCGAGGGGAGTTTTTTCATTAATGATAATTGACTGAATCCCTTTATCAAAGGTCTCTGTAACCAGGGGATACTCGGAAACACTCCAGATATTGGGATGCGTGGTGTTATCCATATCATCGGCAAACTGTCTGAGAACGACAGAGATATCACTCAAGCTCTTTTTATTAGCCGGAAGATTATTTGTTTGACTGGATAGAAATACTTGCTGTTCTTTTTGAGTCAACCAATTCAAGAACTCAATCGCTTTCTCTTTTTGTTGAGATCTGGCATTAACCATAAAAGAAGAACCTGCTCCCCCCCAGATGACCATTGGATTCTGAGAAGAAACCCTTGGGGGTAACATTACTCCGTAATCGAGTTCGGGATTCATCCCCTGATAAACATTTACACACCAGGAGCCGTTAAAGGCAAAAGCCGCCCTCTCATTGGCAAACATCTGCTCGGCACTCTTGTTTACCATCGTCACTATGCCTTCAACTAAAACCCCTTGTTCACTCATTTCTTTAAACAGGTCTAAGACTCTCACCCAGGCCGGGTCTGTATAGGGAACCTCACCTTTGATGGTTGCCATCACCTTTTCCTCACCCATTATATTAAAGGCATAATTATTTGCCAAGCAGTCAATCATCCAAATCTCGCCCCAACCGCTAACCAAACCCCCAATTCCTGTTTTTCCCTTTATTTTCTTGGCGGCAGCAATAAATTCTTCCCATCTCTCAGGAGGACTCTCCGGGTCTAAACCGGCCTTTTTAAAAAGAGATTTATTGTAAACCATCTGAATATTCATTACATCCAAAGGCACAGCGTAGATTCCCGGTTTAACCCCAAACTCATTATCCTTGGAAAACTCATTTATTTTTAATGCCTTAGGGAAAAAGCGGCTTTCCCATTCTGCCTTGTTCGCTTTCATTGCTGCAGTGAGGTCAGCGACATAACCGGACTTGACAAAACTGGCAAAGAATCTTTTTCCACCCAAGATTCCGTAGATGTCTGGCAGGGTATTTGACTGGGCAGCGGCCATCACCTTTTGGCGGTAGGCATCTGAAGGAGCATAGAGTTCAAATTTAACCTTTACTCCTTTTTTTTCTTCATAACGCCGAGCCAACTCTTCAAAGGCATCCTGGCGGTCGGTCATCCAATGCCAGATAGTAAGTTGCTTCTCTCGAGGCGCCTTTACTTTTGGAGAACAAGCAACCAATAAAATTCCAAGCACCAAGCACCAAATTACAAATAAACCCCAAGCACCAAGCACCAAATTACAAACACTTTTTTTGTTTCGGTCATTGGAATTTCGGTCATTGGAATTTGTTTGGAATTTGTGATTTGTGATTTGTGATTTTAAACCTTGCGTTTTACAATTTAAAATTCTCATTGCCTCTCCTTAATAAGCTCTAACTACCCTATCAGAACTCTAACCTTATGCCTCTTCCCATCTGAATGCGGCTTAATCAAGTCTCCTTCTATCTTCTCTCCATCCACATAAATCTTTTTCGCTCCCTGTTTTCCTCCTTTGTTTATAATTTCTATTTCATAGAGCGCTTTGCGAAATGGTCGGATTATCTTACACCTCTTCCACTTCCTGGGCAAAGCAGGGTTAATTCTCAGACCCTGGAAATCCCTTTGCACCCCCAGGAGGTACTCGCTTATTAGCAAGAATGTCCAGGCAGCAGTGCCGGTAATCCAGGTAAACGCTCCTTCACCAAAAAGATAAGGATGCTCGCGACCAATTAGATACTCGGCATAAACATAGGGCTCGGTCTTGTAGAGATCGTAATTTTCTTGGGCATTGGGCATAATCTTCCTTATCCTTTGATAAGCTTTATCCCCGCGCCCGGCCAGGCAATCAGCGGCAATCATAAAGCTAGCGGCATGGCAAAAGATTGCCGCATTCTCCTTGGTGCCCTCGGAGAACATTGTAATCCGACCCAACTTAGGGTCATAGTCGGAATAGGCGGGAAAAAAAAGAGCAAGACCATGTTCTGTATCTAAATATTTATCCACCGCTCTGAGCAGTTTTTTCTGCCTCTCTTTACTGGCTATCCCTGAAAGTATTGCCCAGGATTGAGTATTCAGGAATATTCGGCCCTCTTTATTCTTGCGCGAGCCGTAAACTGTCCCGGTATCGGTAAATCCGCGCACATACCAATTTCCATCCCAGCCAACCCTGTTAATCCGCTTCCTCATAATCTCTGCCTTCTTACTGAGCTCGTTGGCTATCTCTTTCTTGCCATAAAAGAGAGATAACTCGGCTAAAAGTTTTAGTGAACGCACCAATGCCATCGCCAGCCAAACGCTCTCTCCTTTTCCTTTAATGCCGGCGGCATCAATAGCGTCGTTCCAGTCCGCATGTCCGATTAAAGGCAGGCCCCTCCTTCCAACATCATTAAAGGTAGAATCAAGATTTTTCCGGAGATGTTCAAATAGAGTTCCCTGGCCATCAGGGAGAGAACCCTTATTCCAATTCGGATCGATGAAGGTCCCCTTTTTTCTCCAACGGTCTTTTAGATAAGGGAAGTGTTTCGCTAATATTTTTATATCCCCTGTTTCCTTAATATAGGCCGAAACAGTGGAAGTGAGCCAGATGGGATGGTCTTTGTTTGGACGATAGGTGGCCGGCCCACCATCAGACCAGCCGGGAGCACTGGTGCCATCGCGGCGAATAATTGAGGCAAGCTCGCCAATCCTTTTGCGGGTGAGTTGAGAATCAAAGGCAGCAATTCCTTCAGCATCCTGGCAGGAATCGCGAAACCCCCGGCCGCCTGAACCCTCATGATAATAAGAAGGAGAACGCGACCAGAGATTGCAGATATACATCTGATATTTGAGCCAGCCATTTACCAAAACATTTAAATCTCTATCCGGGGTGTGAATAGTTACATTATCCAAAATCCGCTTTCTCCAGAATTCCTTGGTCTCTTCCAGTGCCTTTTTGGCTACTCCTTGTCTTTGATATCTTTGGATAATTCCCTTAATTTTAGCAATTCCTTTTGTTTGTCCCAATACAACCACAAACTCCTTGCTCTCGCCAGGTAAAAGCCGTAGGCGGTGCTCAAAGGCGGCAATCCCATCCTCGCCAGAGCAAAATTTATCAAAACCCAACCTATCTCTTCTCAAGGCATCCGGCTTCTGTTCATCATTGTAGCTACCCAAAAATTTACTTTTATTAACCGCACAGCCCCTAACGGGCAGAGAGGAAGCAAAGAAGGCAAGGTCATTGAACTTTTTAATATTCAAATCTCCCCAGGCGGCCGTCTTTTTGGCTAAAATTGCCCCGAGGGACTCATCCCACCAGATGCGGTTGTAGAGGTTCATAATATTGCGGTATCTTAACTCCAAATGGTAATCGCCTAAAAGCCATTCAATATAGGGATAAATGCTTAGCTCCTTTATTTTAGAAGATTGATTGGTAAGTTGGACTAACCAGATTTCGCAGGGTTCATCAGGGGGGACAAAATAGGTAATTTTAGTGTTGACTTTCCGGTAGGTTGTCTCAATGCTCGTCCAGCCAAAACTGTGCTGGCACTCGTAAAACTCGGGTTTAATCTGCAAGGGTTGAAAAGTCGCACTCCAGATATTCGCTTTGCGCTTTGCGCTTTGCCTGCCCCGTAGGCTTGCCGTTCGGGGCGCTTTGCGTTCTTTTACAAATACATATCGTCCGGGGCGGTCAAAATGCCAGTTTTCCGGCTTCCATCTTAAGATTCGATTTCCCCGGCAGTCCTTATAAAAGGAATAACCCCCGGCACACTGGGAGATAATCGCACAATAGTCTTCGTTAGTAAGATAATTAATCCAGGGGCGGGGGGTATTTGGATTGGTAATTATGAATCTTGAACCGTCTTTACTAAAATGTCCATATTGCTTCATAGGCCTCCTTTCTCAAAAACTTTCTAAATAATTTTAACAAGATTTTTAATGTTTGTCAAGAGGTCTCCAAAAAAAAGGGGACCTCTCTGGCCTCTTCAGTATACTTGATTAAACCCTTTATCTCTCCATTTATGCAACCACTCCCAATTTCAACCCTGCAATATTTCTCGGCCATCGCGCCTTTACCCCGTTAGATGTTTACCCCGTTAGAGAAAGCCAGCGATTTTAATCGCTGGTCATTACCGATTGAAGCTGACGGTGGTTTAATGCCACCGTCAGCGCAAACCGTTAGAGGACGAAGTTCTCTAACGGAGTTCACTATCTAATGGGGCTATTTTATTTCAATGCTTTCCCTTTTGATGCTCATCTCCTTTCATTAAAAGAGTAAGTTCTCTTTCTGTCCCTAATTTTCTCGCCCAAACCTTAAGATAATCTCTATCAAGTTCCTGTTTATTGGCTTCTATTAAAGCCTGAACATCAGCTCTATCTAACATCCTTCCGGATAAAATCTTAAGAAGAATTAAATCTTCACAGGAAGCAATATTGACTTTAAATCCAAACAGGTCTATTTTTTGTTTACGGCGTATTATTTCGTTTTGAAAATCGGTCTTGAGGGTTACAAGATCCAGATAAATATCAATTCCCTGTTTTTTATCGGTATAAATAAATCGCAAAAACTCAAAATCTCCGATTTTTGCAATTCCTCTGTTGCGGTCAAATTTGAAACCTTCCTTTTCTAACTTTAGTATAAAATTAGAAATCTGTTTTGAATCAATCGCCAGCATCAAATCCACATCCATTGTTGCTCTTATGTGTTTATAAGCCTGCATCGCTAATCCACCAAATAAACAATAGTCAATCCCTGATATTTCAAGGATATTAATCATTGCCTTAAGTGCCTCAAGAATTATATTACTTATAGTCATTTTAAAAGCCTTTTCAGCATTTTAGATAATCCTTGATAGTGTTCTTCACTGCGATGTCGCAAAACCCTGTTAAGTTCTCTTAACGCCTGTCGGCTATTTCCTTTTTTTTTAAGTATAGATAAGGTGCTCTCAATACCTAAATCAATTAGATTAGCCCAGATTAAAAATTGCTTGTTTTTGTTTTGAATCTTCATATAAAAATGATTACGGCGATTAAGAATGATTACAACGATATCTTTCATCGCTGTAATCGCTGTTTATTATTTACAGCAAAGGGCGTAAATTTTATAGAAATAATTTCCATCAAAATCGCTGGGTCTTGCATTTACATACCAAGTTCCAGCTTCTCCAGATGTCTCAGGATACATCCAATTAATCCAACCACTGGTTCCACCAGATATTAGCCATTTGCCGGAAGGACAAGAAATATTGCAATCAATTGCTCCAGTACCGCTATAATTATAACATTTTTTCTCAACAATCTCACACTCGCTAAATCCTCCCCCAGCAGCTCCCCTCACCTCATAGATTGTATCTGCCCAACTCTCTACACTCCCACCATCAAACTGATGATTGGGGTTAGCAGAGGGATAGGTATCTTTGAAGATGATTATGTCATTGTTTTTAATCTCTATTTGC
>JAGGUG010000097.1 GCA_021158625.1 Candidatus Omnitrophota bacterium
AATTTAGCTTCTAATGAGACATTTTAGGTATTACCTGTTTTTCTCATTAAAAAATTTGGACGATGAAAATTCCTAAAATCTGGCTGGCAGTTTTGTTTTTTTTATTACTTGATTTTCTGCCCGTAGGACTGCGAAAAGCATTCTGTTTTCAGAGACCGGAGAGTTTAAAAGAAATAGGAATTTTTACCGGCACAGGAAAGGCGAGCTTAAAGGAAAAGGATGATTACGAGATAATTCCCCTTGGGGCAAGGTTTGGTTTTGATATAAAACCCTTGATAGAAAAGGTTAAAATCAAAGATAAATCTTTGAAGATAAAAGGAAGAATAGACTTTTTAGTCGAGCCCTATTTAGCCGGGCTAACCTCACCTGAGGCTAATTTTGAGTGCGGCACAGGACTTTTATTGAGATATAGTTATAAGGTTGAGAGATTCCTCCCTTTTATAGAGGTAGGCACCGGCCTTCAATGGACAAGCCAACATACCCGCGAGGAAGGGACACAGTGGTGTTTTCAACTCCAGGGTGGAAGTGGTTTTTATTATTTTTTCAAACGAGACAAAGCAATTAATTTTAGCTATCGGTTCAGACACTTTTCCAACAGAGACATAAAAGAGCCGAATACAGGGATAGATGTGCACGCATTTCTTATTGGCGTCTCCACATTCTTTTAAACAACGATTACAGAGATTAATATAGATTACAGCGATTTATTTTTCTGGAGGAAATCTAATCGTATTTTTATGAGAATGATTAAAGATGCAGATTTAGAAAGATGGATTGGCACGGATGAATCCGGAAAGGGCGATTATTTTGGGCCGCTGGTAGTTGCCGGGGTGCTGGTCAAAAATGAGAACAAAAATGGACTTTTAAAACTCGGAGCAAAAGACAGCAAAGATTTATCCGATAAAAGGGTTAAGGAATTGGCAGAGAAAATCAAACAGTCCTATCTTTATTCCCTGATTGTTATCAATCCTTTGAGATACAATGAACTGATTGATAGAATGCGCAATCTCAATCGCCTGCTCGCCTGGGGACACAGTCGGGCAATAGAGAATATTTTAGAAAGAGAAAACTGCGAATATGCTATCTCTGACCAATTTGGAGACGAAAGATATATCCTGAATGCCCTGATGAAAAAAGGTAAGAACATAAAGTTGGAGCAAAGACACCGTGCGGAGGACGATGTCGCCGTTGCTGCGGCTTCTATTTTGGCAAGGGATGAATTTGTAAGACGGCTTGAAGAGTTATCGCAAAAATATGGGCTCAATCTGCCCAAAGGGGCATCAGATAGGGTAATTGAGACAGGCAAGAAATTCGTCGCAAAATATGGAAAGGAAAAGTTAAAAGAGGTTGCCAAGGTTCATTTTAAAACAAGTTTGAGGATATTCAACTTTGACATTCGTCAAACTTGAGCAATCCCGAACTTCAGTGACCAATCAAATAGAGAAATGGTTAACCTTGATTCCAAACCCGCATTGGAATGGGTTGGGTGGGGGTCTTTTTATTCTGCGTCATAAACTTCTCTAACGAGGTTTCGGGGTTTACCCCATTTCTTTGAGTTTTATAACCTCCTCCCGTATACCTAAGGCTATGGCTTCGTAATCGTCTTTAGCACCTAAGTTCCAACCTTGTTTTTTTAGTTCCTTCGGAGTATGCGGTTTTCCAAAGATAATTTTGATCGGATGTGGCTTTGGAAGGCGCTTTGTCCTTGGCCAGGATTCATACGAGCCGCTGATGTAGACCGGAACCAATTCCAGATTTAATTCTCCTGCCAAGATTCCAATTCCCTTTTTGAATTCTTTAACCCCACCGTCAGGAGACCTCGTCCCTTCGGGAAAGATACAAAGCAATTTGCCATTTTTTATAATATAGGCGCAGGCCTGCATTGCATCTACCAATTGCAGAGTTGGGTCTATGGGGATAACCTTGAGCAGTGGGAGAAGGTTTCTGATTAAGGGAACCTCAAAATAGGCGCGCAAGCCAAGGATGTATAGGGATTTTTTTAATCTGACGGGCAGAGAAGCGAGTATCAGGGGGCCGTCTAAGAAACTACCGTGGTTGGCACAGAAAATAAACCCTCCAGCCCTTTTTTGCTTAGGTTGAGCCTCTTGGGAAAAGTGAGGGGGGATAAATCTATGTTTTTTAGGAATATTTTCTCTTCCGAGGATTTTGAGCCGCCAAAATATTTTGAATATGAGGTATAAGATTCCGCTGCTTATCAATGTGAACGAGCGGGCTATCCAGTTGGGAGAGAGGCTTATTTTCTCAATTGTCTCTTTAGAAGGATGATCTTCTAAGATTTCCTTCCATAACTCTGACCTTATTTCCACCCCTGGGGTGGAAATGGAGGTAGAGGCGCCTTTTTCTAACAACAATTTCTCCACCTGAAGGATAAGCTCTCGAACAGTAAACACATCGCCCATCAAAGAATCGGGTAGATTAATTTTGAGAACTTTCTCTAAACCAGCTATCAGTTCCACCCGCCCTAATGAGTCAATACCCAAATCTAACTCTAAATGCTCATCCAGCCCAACCTCTCTTTTTGTTATTTTATTCAACACCTTGATTATTCCCTTTGCTGGCTCAGAAGAAAGCATTTTCCTATCTGTATCTGCGGGGGGAGTTGTAGTTTTCTCCTTTTCTGACTGCCCACCCCGGAGTTCTTTCTCGTATTTTTCTTTAACCGCAAATCTTTTTATCTTGCCCAGGCGTGTGCGCGGTAAGTCTTCCTGGACAACAATGAAACCCATAATTCGCTTGTAAGCCGGGAGTTGCGTGGATAGGTTCTCTAAATCCCATTTAATTCTATCGTAGATATTAACGCCGCCGATTCTGCGGCAGTAGTCCAAATCAGGCACAACTACCGCACTCAATCTCTCCTCCCCTCTTTCGCCGACTGCTAAAACGCATACTTCTTTAACAAAGGGACTCCGGGCATAATGTGCTTCCACCTCTTCGGGAGAGATGTTCTTTCCCGAGCTCAAGACAATTAACTCCTTCTTTCTTCCCGTAAGATAAAGATACCCTTGTTTGTCTAAATAACCCAGATCCCCGGAATAGAACCAATCATTCTTTAGAACGCTTTTGGTCTCTTCCTCTCGTTTATAATAGCCGGCCATAACATTAGCGCCTTTAATAAGAACCTCGCCTATTCCTTTCTCGTCGGGCTGAGCAATCTTCAACTGGACATCGGGAATGACCTTGCCCACAGAGCCTATTTTTTGTTTCTTTAATGGGTTAAAGGTTACCACCGGCGATGTTTCCGTGAGACCATATCCCTCAAGGATTGTAAAGCCGATTTTTGCCAGAAACCTTGTTACTTGGGAATCTAACTTAGCCCCACCACAGACGAAAAACCTCAAGTTTTTCCCAAAGTTACGGCGTATTTTTGCAGATATAAATTTTCTGGCAAACAACCTCATGAGAGAAGGGATTTCCTTTATTTTAGTGGTTATATTTCTATAAAAGATAGAAAAGAGCTGAGGGACCCCTACCAATATTGTCACGCCGCTCTCTTGCATACATTTTAGCAATTCATCGCTTTTGAATGTTGGGATGTAGGTAATTCGCGCTCGCGAGAAGAGAGGGACGAGTAGGGTAACCATAAATGGATATGCATGGTGCAGGGGTAATATAGAGAGAATATTATCTCTCTCTGAGACAAGTTTTAGTTTATCAATGCTTTGAAAATTGGCAAGGAAGTTTTTGTGGCTGAGCATAACCCCTTTTGGCTTTCCGGTGGTGCCGGAGGTATAAAGAATAGAGGCGAGGTCCTGGCAAGATGATTCTGTCCGAAGTTTCGCTTCGGACAAAGGTTCGGACAAAGGAGAGGCGGAGATTATTTTGGGAAAATCAGGGGAATCAATAGATACTATTTTTTTTAGCGAGGTTGCGGTTTCAAATGAAGAGAGATGAGCTGAAGATGTAAAAACGATTTTGCTTTTGGACTCAGTTAAGATAAATCTTATTTCTTCCGGATTGGATTGGGGGTCTATGGGGACAGCTATGCCTCCGGCAAAGAGAATAGCAAAATAAACCATCCCCCATTCCGGACGATTCTCCAGGACAATAGCGATTTTATCGCCCCTTTTTATATCAAAGCTAATCAAAAACCGGGCAATGGCTCGGGAGGTGTTGTAGAACTCTTTATAGGTATAGGTTTGATAGCCATCTTCCCTCTTCATCTGCACCGCTATTCTCTCGGGAAATTGAGTGGCTATTTCTTCTAATTTTTTGTGGAGGGTATTTTTCATTTGAAGTTATTATATCATATGTTACTATAAAAATCACTTGGCTTTCGGTCCATCTTCATTAAATAAAAAAACCCAGCATTATGTGGGTTTTTTATTTTTGGCTTCCTGTTAAGCAGCAATAAGAAGGAATTGCCTTCCCTAAGCCTTATGGGCTTTTCAAGCGCTTGCTTTCTGTCGACTTTTGCCTTGCGTAAGCAAGACAGATTTTGTTTTTAAGAAAAGGAAAGAAAGATTTAGTTTATCCTTGGCAAGAGTCTTTTAATAAGAGGATTTTTTTAATGAATTTTTTGATTAAAAGATTTTTTTCAATTCCCTACCTGCCATCAGGCAAGGTATCCTTGCCTCGTTAGAGATAAAACACCAAAGGCGTCTGTTACGATTATCTTTTGGCAACCTATCTCTAACGGCGCTTGCGAAAACCAGCAGGTTTGCTCTTGGTGCAGAATGAGGAGGTTTGTAGGAAGCAGGAGGGAGAATTGCTAACATTACACTACTTATTGAGTAAGGTTAAAATTTAGGTTGACAGAAAAACCTCAATTAAGTATAATTGTATCACAGTTTGTAAAATGCTAAAAGTTAGAAATTTGATAAATAAGATACAATGAGAGAAAGAAAATACACAGGTTTATCCAAAGACGAGATTTATTTGATATCAAGGCTTGAGTTTGAAAAAGAAAGACTTATTACAACTCAATTTGCCCGGAAACTATTTCCCAATAGCAACAAAGCATCAAAGGTCATTAGTTCTCTTCTGCGAAAGAGACGCATTATCTGCCTTGAAAAAGGTAAGTATTTACCTATTCCCTTAAAGGCTCCCAACCAACAGTGGTTTCCCAATGAATTCGTCGTTGCAGACTTATGGATGGGAGAGACACCTTACTATATCGGTTACTTTACAATGTATAACTACTGGGGGTTTACTGAGCAGGTTCCACAGACAGTTTTTGTTTTGAATACCAAAAAATCCTGCAAAAAGGTTATTGGCAATGTCCGCTATCAGGCAGTAAAAATAAGCCAAAAAAAGTATTATGGCATAGAAAAGGTAAAGATTGATGAGGCGAAAGTTTGTATCAGTGATAAAGAACGCACCCTTGTTGATTTTATCTATAATCCAATTGGTTCCTTTGAAAATGTTGAGACCGTGTTAAGAGATAATATTGAGAAAATTAATCTTGATAAATTCATTAGGTATCTTAAACAGTTTCCTGTTGTTTCAGTAAGAAAAAGAGCAGGTTTCCTTCTTGAGAAACTCGGATGTAATGCTTTATTCTTATCAAAACTTAAAAAGGCCATAGGTAACGAGCAGACTTACATTGTTCTTAACCCGACAAATAAATCTCGCAAAGGCAAGGTCAACAAGGAGTGGAGGATTATTGTTAATCGATAGAGAGAAACTCAAAGATATTATTCCTGTCGTTGCCAGCCAGAGGAAGTTTAGGCCAGCTATTGTGGAAAAGGACTATTATTTGACCGTTATCCTTAATAATATTGAGAGTCTGTTGAGTGAAAGGATTATCTTTAAGGGAGGCACTCTTTTGAATAAGATTCATCTTAATTACCATCGCTTAAGTGAAGATTTAGATTTTACATATTATAGCAAGCACAAGTTGACAAGCCGCACAAAGAGGTCAAGAGCAATATCACCGATTCGGGAAAGGATGCCAGATTTCCTCAAAAAACTCGAATTAAAAAGCGATAATCCCAAAGGCGAGGGATTTAATAACTCTACGCAGTATATTTTCTATGTAAAGTATCCTTCAATTATTACTGCTAAGGACGAGAATATAAAAATTGAGATTTCTTTAAGAGAGCCGCCATTGGATAAGCCAGTGCGCACTACTATTAAGCACTTTTACCGAGACCCATTTACTAATAAATACTTGATGCCTACCAATGAGATCTGGTCGCTTTCACTGGAGGAGGCAGTTGCTGAGAAACTAAAAGCCTCAATTACCAGAAAGGATATTGCCATTCGCGACTATTATGATTTATGGTATATTGCTGAATCAGGATTTGATTTCTATCAAGATAAGTTTATTAAACTTTTTAAGAAGAAACTTACCGCTGAAGGATATAAAGGTGACTACACGCAGAACTTTGGTTTAAGTCACGATAAAATAGCCATATTACGAAGGCAGATAGAGACCGACCTTATACCTGTTGTGCGGGCTGGAGAGAAGTTTAATTTAGATAAGGTCTTTACCAGATTTAATCAGATTCTTTCTGATAAGAGATTTAATCTTTAAAATTGGCAG
>JAGGUG010000080.1 GCA_021158625.1 Candidatus Omnitrophota bacterium
GGAGATCAGCCGAAGGCAATAAAAAAATTAGTAGATGGTCTTAAAAAGGGGCACAAGTTTCAGACCCTTTTAGGAGTAACTGGCTCAGGCAAGACATTCACCATTGGTTGTGTAATTGAAAAAATCCAAAAACCCACCCTTGTAATAGCCCCGAATAAAACATTGGCTGCCCAACTTACTGCTGAATTCCGTCGCCTCTTTCCCTCAAATGAAGTCTGCTATTTTGTCTCCTATTATGATTATTACCAGCCCGAGGCTTATTTACCCCAAAGTGATACTTATATTGAAAAAGAGGCAGAGATTAATGAAGAGATTGATAGACTTCGTCATCTGGCTACCAGTGCTCTTTCAAGCCGGCGCGATGTAATAATTTGCGCTTCTGTCTCCTCTATATACGGGCTGGGTAATCCTTCTTATTACCAGGAGATATCCATGCATCTTGAGCCAGGAAGGATTATTACCCGTGAGACCCTTATCAGGGAGCTTAGCCGCCTTAAATATACCCGAACTAAGATTCTCACGAGAGGTAGATTTTTAGTTAGAGGCGAGGTAATTGAGATTATGCCCCCGGGCGAGGATGTAATTTATAGAATCGAAATGAGCGGAGATAAAATCAGCGAAATTTTTATGATTGAGCCTCTTACTAAAAAAAGAAAAAAGGTTGATAGGCTTGATATTTTTCCAACCAAGCATTTTGTTACTCCCGAACCGGTGCTTAGAGAGGCAATCAGCGAGATAAAGAAAGAACTCAGCGAGCGATTAAGATTTTTTAAAAAGAAAAATTTATTCTTAGAAGCCGAAAGATTAGAGCGAAGAACCTTATATGATTTAGAGATGCTCAAGGAGCTGGGATATTGCGCGGGCATTGAAAATTATTCCAGGTATCTTTCTGGTCGGGCTCCGGGGCAGCCCCCCTACAGCCTCATTGATTACTTCCCCAAAGACTATCTTTTAGTTATTGACGAATCCCATATAACTCTGCCTCAACTTCGGGGGATGTATGAGGGAGACCGCTCGCGCAAAGAGACTCTCGTAGAACATGGCTTTCGGCTCCCTTCGGCTCTCGATAATCGGCCTCTGAAATTTAATGAATTTGAAGAGAGGATAAATCAGGTAATCTTTACTTCTGCTACTCCAGCAGGTTATGAAAGAAAAAAATCCGCTCAGATTGTTGAGCAGATTATTCGCCCGACCGGGCTCATTGACCCAGAAATAGTGGTAAGGCCAGCGGAAAACCAGATTGACGATCTAATAAACAAACTCAAAAAAGTGATTAAAGCCGGTAATAGAGCCCTCGTTACTACTTTGCGAAAAAAAACATCTGAAGATTTAAGCGAATATTTAGCCGAAAAAGGATTTAAGACGAATTATCTCCACTCAGAGGTGGATACCTTGGAGAGGGTAGGAGTGCTTGAGGATTTAAGAAAAGGGAAGATTGATGTTTTAGTCGGGGTTAATCTTTTGCGCGAAGGCCTAGACCTTCCCGAAGTGGAACTGGTAGCAATTTTGGACGCCGACAAAGAGGGCTTTCTTCGTTCAGAAACCTCTCTTATTCAAACTATGGGCCGAGCGGCCAGAAATGTGAGAGGCAAGGTTATTCTTTATGCTGATGAGATAACAGATTCTATGAAAAGAGCGATTAAAGAAACGAGACGCCGTCGCCGACTCCAGCGGGCTCATAATAAAAAACATAAAATTACTCCCAAGAGTATTTCCAAAAAGATTGTTAAGTTTTTTGAAGAGATTGAAAGACCTGAGCCGGTAAAAGAATATGAAGAAACCCTGGAAATAAAGGATATTCCCAAGGTTATTGAGAAAAAAACTGCCGAGATGCATAAGCTTGCCAAAAATTTAGAGTTTGAAAAAGCGGCCCTTCTCAGGGATGAAATTAGAGAACTCAAAAAACTTGTTTTAAGATAATGGAGAATAAAATTATTATAAAAGGAGCACGAGAGCACAATTTGAAGAATATCAACCTTGAAATACCCAAGAATAAGATAATTGTTTTTACCGGGGTATCTGGTTCGGGAAAATCAAGTCTCGTTTTTGATACTATCTTTAATGAAGCCCAGCGCAGGTATTTAGAAAGCCTTTCTTCCTATGCCCGTCAATTTTTATCCCAGATGAGGAAGGCAGAAGTCGAAGAGATTTCAGGACTCTCGCCAGCCATTGCGATCTCCCAGAAGAGCCTTCCCCACAATCCTCGCTCGGTAGTGGGCACTATTACTGAGATTTATGATTATCTCCGTCTGCTTTTTGCTAAAATTGGCAAGCCCTATTGTCCGAGATGTGGCGTTCCCATTGAAAAGTTAACTCTGGATGAGATTGTGGAAAGAATCCTTGATTTTGAAGAGGAGGAAATTAAAATTTTTGCTCCTGCGGTTCAAGGAAGAAAGGGGGAGTATTCTAGTTTGCTTAATAACCTCTATCTGCAGGGTTTTAGCAAAGCGAAGATTGACGGGAAAATGCGTGATTTATCCCGAAGGATCTCTCTTTCACGATACAAGCTTCATAATATTGATATTTTAGTAGACACCCTTAAGGTAGATGCCGACAGTATTCCCCGCATTTCCGAGGCGGTGGAGTTGGCTTTGGAAGGAGGAAGCGGTTTAGTAAAGATTGAGAGGCAAAAAGAAGAGGTGATCTTTAATAGCCGCCTGGCCTGTCATAGGTGTGGTTTCTCTTTTCCCAAAATTGAACCGAGGTTTTTCTCTTTTAACAGCCCTTATGGAGCCTGTCCAAAATGTCAGGGGCTGGGAAGAGAAATTCAGATTGACCCCTCTCTGGTTATTCCCGATAGGACAAAAACCATTGCCGAAGGAGCAGTTTTGCCCTGGAGCTGGACTCCCAAAAATTATTACGGCGCTCTCATTAACGCCGTTTGCGAAGAATACAACATCCCTATTGATATGCGAATTGAAGACATTCCTTCTCATAAAATGAACCTTCTTCTCTATGGCCCGGACTATGAAGAAAAAATCAGGATTCGGTACTATTTTCACGGTCAGCCGCGGGTATTTTATACCTACTTTAATGGCCTTATTCCTCACCTTAAAGAGAGATATGAGAAGACCCAGTCGGAATCGGTGCAAAAAGAAATTAGGAAGTATATGTCGCGGAAACCGTGCCCTGAGTGTCAAGGTCAGCGCTTAAAAAAAGAGAGTTTAAGCATAAAGATAGGAGGAATGAGTATTGCGGAAATCTGCCAGCTTGATATTAAGCAGGCTTACGAATTTTTTCAAAAGTTAAGATTAACATCTCAGGAGAAAAGAATCAGTGAAAGGATTTTAGAGGAAGTAAAAAAGAGGTTAAAGTTTCTCATAAAAGTCGGGCTTAGTTATCTTACCCTTTTTCGAGAAGGAGAAACCCTAGCAGTGGGAGAGGTCCAGAGAATTCGCCTGGCTTCTCAGGTGGGTTCAGGGCTTACCGGCGTTCTTTACATCTTAGACGAACCGACTATAGGGCTCCACCTCCGAGATGTGAACAGACTCCTGGAAACGCTCATCCATTTGCGAGATCTAAGAAACACTCTCTTAATAATTGAGCATGACCGAGCCACCATTGAGGCAGCAGATTGGCTCTGCGACCTTGGTCCGGGGGGAGGAGAATTCGGGGGAAGAGTAGTTGCCCAAGGACCCCTTACTCAATTCCTCAAAACCACTTCCTTAACCAGCCAGTATTTAAAAGGGGAAAAATTTATTGAGATTCCCGCCCGGCGAAAACCAGGAAAGAACTTCTTAACCATAAAGGGTGCAAGATGCCATAATTTGAAAAATATAAGGGTTGATATTCCTCTTAATTTATTTACCTGCATTACCGGCGTCTCTGGCAGTGGAAAATCAAGTTTGATTGTTGATACTATTTATAAGGCTCTTGCTCGGAGCCTGCAGGGAGCCAAAGAAAAACCCGGGGAATTTTCTAAATTGGAAGGCCAGGAATTTATAGACCGGGTGATTCTGGTGGACCAGAGCCCTATTGGGCGAACTCCCCGCTCAAATCCGGCTACCTACACTGATGTCTTTACTCCCATTCGCAAACTTTTTGCGGCCACCCCCTTGGCTCGCCAGCGGGGATATCACGCGGGTAGATTTTCTTTTAATGTTTCCGGAGGAAGGTGCGAGGCTTGCCGGGGCGGGGGGCAAATAAAAATTGAAATGCAGTTTCTCGCCGATGTCTATGTTCCCTGCGAGGTCTGCCGGGGTAAAAGATTTAACAAAGAAACCCTCGAGGTGAAATATAGAGATAAAGATATTAGCGAAGTATTAGAAATGACGACTACCGAGGCTTTAAGATTCTTCCACCCTATTCCCGAGATAAAAGATAAACTAAAATTAATGGAAGAAGTAGGTCTGGGCTATTTGAAGCTTGGCCAGCCAGCTACCACTCTCTCCGGGGGAGAGGCCCAAAGGATAAAGCTCTCCCGTGAGCTCTCTCGGCCCCTGGGAGGAAAAACCCTCTATATTTTAGATGAACCAACTACCGGCCTACACTTTGAGGATGTCAAAAAATTAATAGGGGTACTCCAAAAATTGGTAGAGAGAGGAAACTCAGTAGTAGTAATAGAACACAATATCGAGGTTATAAAGAGCGCAGATTGGGTTATTGACCTCGGGCCGGAAGGAGGCGAGGCTGGAGGAAGGGTGATTGCCAAAGGCTCTCCAGAAGAGATAGCCCGGACCTCTGGCTCTTATACAGGCCAATTTCTAAGGAAGGTGTTATAATATTATTACCATGTTATCTCAAGAGATAAACAATCTTCCCAAAGCCCCTGGCGTTTATTTTTTCTGTGCAAAAAACGATAAGATTTTATACATCGGTTCTTCTGGTTCAATTAGAACGAGGATTGCTTCTCATTTGCAGAGCCGAGATTCTAAAATAAAAAAGATGCTGGAGGAGTCCGTAAGGATTAGATATAGAAAGACAAATTCAGTTTTAGAGGCGGTAATTCTCGAGGCAGAACTAATCAAAGCCCATCAGCCAAAATACAATGTTAAATTAAAGGATGATAAGAGTTTTGTGGTTATTGCTATAAGCAAAGATGAATTTCCCCGCGTCTGGGTGACTCGACTCTCCAAGGTAAGCGCTCCCGGAGAATTCTTTGGTCCCTATACCAGCGCAAAATTAGCAAGACGCGCCCTAGAAATTCTGCGGAAGATTTTTCCCTGTCGGGCGTGTAAAAACATTCCCCAAAAAGCCTGTCTTGAATATCATCTGGGAAGATGCCCGGCACCCTGCCTGGGGAAAATTAGCCCGAGAGATTATAAAAGGAATATCAATCATTTAAAACTAATTTTAAAAGGAAAAGCAAAGACCCTCATCGCTAAATTAAAAAAAGAGATGAAAGAGGCCGCCGATAAAGAGAACTTTGAAAAGGCCTCTCAAATTAGAAATAAAATCTTTGCCTTTTCTCATCTTAGAGATATCAGCCTTCTAACGAGAGAATCTCCCTCAATTCTTCAGGGTAGAATCGAAGCCTATGATATCTCAAACATTAAAGGGAAATTGGCTACAGGCAGTATGACTGTGTTTGAAGACGGCGAACTTGCCAGAAGCCAGTATCGCAAATTTAGAATAGAAAAGCTTGGGGGAGGAGATGTAGGGATGATGAAAGAAGTGCTTGAAAGGCGCTTTGCTCACCGAGAGTGGCCATATCCGTGTCTTATTTTAGTTGATGGAGGAAGGGCGCAATTGAATGCGGCTAAAAAGGTTTTAGAGAGCCGACATTTAAAAATTCCCCTCGTGGCTATTGCCAAACCGCAAAAAAGGCAGAGGAGAATGCCTGATAGATTTTATACGGATTTAGCCCTTAGCCCTCAAGAGAAAAAGAGCTTGTCCCGCCTTCGCGACGAAGCCCATCGCTTTGCCATTACCTACCACCGGTTATTAAGAAAGAAGTCTATAATTCCTAACAAGAACAGCAAATAGAGGATAAAGAGAGGGCCCTTCCTATTCAAGCCGGTCCTGCCAGGGCTTCGGCGGCGGGCCGAAGTTGAGGGTCTTGCGAGGGAGGCATTTTTTTAGTAAAATAAAGTATATTTTGGAAATTAAAAAGCCGAGAAAAAATAATAATCAAAGAAAGGAGGGAGGAAGATGGTAACCGGAATAACTGCAATCAATGAAAAGGTAAGAGAGGAAAGTGCGTTTGTAAGCGGCCTGGTTTCCGAGATAAGAAAGGTAATTGTCGGGCAGAGGTATTTGATTGACCGACTCCTGGTCGGACTGCTTGCCAATGGTCATATACTTGTTGAGGGAGTTCCGGGTTTAGCCAAGACTTTATCAATAAGAACATTGTCTCAGGCAATTAATACCAAATTTCAAAGGATTCAATTCACGCCAGATTTACTTCCAGCAGACCTTATCGGCACCCTCGTTTATAATCCTAAAGAAGGAACATTTACCACTAAAAAAGGTCCTATATTTGCTAATATCATTCTGGCAGATGAAATAAACCGTGCGCCAGCAAAAGTGCAGAGTGCACTTTTGGAAGCAATGCAGGAGCGTCAGGTTACTATTGGTGAGAATACATTTAAATTAGATGAACCATTTTTAGTTATGGCAACCCAGAATCCTATTGAACAAGAAGGAACATATCCTTTACCAGAAGCTCAGATTGACCGCTTTATGCTCAAAATCAATATAACCTATCCCAGTAAAGAAGAAGAATACAAGATCTTAAAAGAGATGAGTTTTACTGACAAGGAGATAAAAGTCAATTCTGTTATCAACCCTGATGATATCTTAAGGGCACGAAAGGTTGTCAATGAGGTATACATCGATGAAAAGATTGAGAGATACATCATTGATATTGTCTTTGCCACCAGAGACCCATCTAAATATAAATTAGGTGATTTAGAGAGCCTTATCCAATATGGCGCTTCTCCTCGTGCCAGTATCTATCTAACTCTTGCTTCTAAGGCTTACGCTTTTATTCAGGGTAGAGGCTATGTCACTCCGCAGGATGTTAAGTCTATCGGACCTGATGTATTAAGGCA
>JAGGUG010000123.1 GCA_021158625.1 Candidatus Omnitrophota bacterium
ACTGGGGAAAGGAAAAATCCCTCAGATTCCTTGCCAGACGAATTCTGCTACTAATCACAATATGCGAATCCTTCCCGGTTCCTCTCAACCACTCACTGCTTTGTGTAAGAAGATTGTTTAGGGTCATAAACTTCTCCTTAGGAAAAGAGGATAACTGCCTTGAAAAAATCCCAATGCTGCATTAGCTATCACTGGAGAACAAGTACCGCTTCCAATCGTATTACGCTGACCACGTCCACTCCCATAACACTTCGCTACTTTATAACCTGTAGGGCAAGTAGCTCTTGCAGTACAGCTTGCTGAATTTGTATTAATCTCATCCGCGACCAAACATCTGTCGATAACTGTAATAGTAGAGCTCACTCCCTCTTCCCCTCCCCTCACCGCATACACCGTATCCCAATAGTCCTTATTGTGCCATTCACCGTGAGTGAATTGATGGTCTCCTTTGGGTGGTGTACCTGTGAGGGTATCGGTGAAGAAGATTAGTTTATTATAATCCTTATCTGTGGGATTCTCTTGTTTTATCTCTATTTCTACTTTATTACCATCCTCATCAAAACCCCAGGCCTTGCTATTCTCTGTGCCACATCCTCCTTCACTTACTGGTTTGCCAGCAACGCAGACCATCAGTCCTGCTGCTCCCCATTTTTCACTTTGAGAACCGATGGGAGTTACGATTGCTCTTATCTTAATTTCATCAGCGTAAGAAAAAGAAGTAGAGAGTAGAGAGAAAGAACAAAAGAGCAAAAACTGCTAACCTAAATCTTGTAGCCTGTGGCTTGTAGCTTGTAGCCTGAGGCCTGAAGCGTGTTTCTAATCTCCTGCTCCCTTTCCTTTCTCGCCATAGGCGAGCCCTGAACTGTTCTGGTCCAGGGCGAGAGCCGAAGTCCCGAAACTTTGGGGCTGAGGATAGCCCCGACGAAGTCGGGACGCTTTTTGTCTTTACCTAATCTATCTTTGGTCATCTTTCACCTCTGTAATTATTTAAGTTACCATCATCTCTAATGGCAATTTCTTAAACAATTTTTCTTTAGGGAAAACAACATTTAACTTTTCAAAACCGATTACCTTCCCTGTTTTATCCTTGATCAAAATAACCTCTTCTCCTGTTTCTTCACAAACAAATTCTTTTTGGGGATCATCAAACCAGACATTCAGAGTGTTCCCTTTTGAATCATAATAAACCCTTATTTTGTCCATATTATTTCACCCTCCTTTATTTTTTCTGTCCAATAAGCGGTGATAATAAAACCTTCCCCGTCTAAGTGTTTGGCAATTACACAAAGATGAAATTTGTTTATCAATTGATAATAGAGATAAATATCTCTATCTCTTCTGCTTCTTCGAATTTCATCAGGATTAATCAGTGTATTTTTAATTTCTTCTTCATAATCTGCTATAGAGGGATGTTTTATTTCAATCAGAATTTTCCAATAATCTTCTGTAATTCTGATTTTCTTTTCGAGTTTTGACTCTATTTGAAATTTAATCATTTAAGCTTGTAGCCTGCGACGCTTGCCCCGTTAAATTCCGCCTGCGGCGGACTATTTAACGGGGTGAACGTGTAGCCTATTTCTTCATCTCCCGAATCTTATCCCTTAACTTCGCTGCCTCTTCAAAGTTTTCTTCCTGGATTGCCTTGTTTAGTTTTCTCTGAAGTTCTTTGATTTCAATTCTTTCTTTTATTCCTCTGTCGGCATAATGGGGGAATTTTCCAATATGCTGTTCGGCTCCCTGAATCCTCTTCAGCAAAGGGGCTAAACTCTGTCTAAAGGTTTGATAGCACTGACTGCAACCCAAGCGACCAATCTTCTTAAAATCCTCATAACTCATACCGCAATTCGGACAACGCAACTCTACTTTTTTAACCTTGGGTAACTCAAAGTCGGTTAAGCCAGCCAAAAAATTGGCCAACGGAAAATCCTCGGGTAGTCCTATCCCCTTTTTCTGGGCGCACTGCTCGCAGAGATGTAGTTCTACCATTTTATCGTTGACTATCTCGGTAATATGCACAGTGGCTATATTCTTATGACAGATATCGCAAAGCATTTACTCTCCTTTCCTTCCTCGCCATAGGCGAGAGCCGAAGCCCCGAAACTTCGGGGTTGAGGATAGAAGGTTTGCGAAAGCAAACCTTCGCTGTCTTTTTTTCATTTTAATTTGGCACGCTAATTTTTCCTTTGATTGCACTCGCTGCGGCTACTGCCGGGCCTGCCAAAAAGATTTCACTCTCGGGGTCACCCATTCTCCCTTTGAAATTGCGATTGGTGGTAGAAACTGCTCTCTCACCCTTTGCCAAAATCCCCATATGGCCACCCAGACAGGGCCCGCAGGTAGGCGTGGAAACCACTGCTTCTGCTTCAATAAAGGCTTCAATCAAACCCTCTCTTAGTGCCTCTAGATAAATATTCTGGGTAGCCGGGATAATAATCAACCGCACATCAGGGTGAACCTTTTTGCCCCTTAAAATCTCAGCGGCAACCCGCAAGTCCGAGAGCCGACCGTTGGTGCAAGAGCCGATCACTACCTGGTCAATACGCACATCTTCCAATTCCTCGGCCGGCTTGATATTACTGGGTAGATCCGGACAGGCCACGAGGGGCTTGAGGTTGCTAATATCGTATTCTTTTATTTCCGAATAGTGTGCATTCTTATCAGACTTTAAGTCAGTTGGCAGTTGGTGGTTGGCAGTTGGCAATTTTTTATCTTTCCTTTTGCCTACTGCATACTGCCTACTGCCTACTGTTTCATTGCCTACTGCATACTGCCTACTGTAGACTTGCTTCATATAGTCAAGCGTTGTTTCATCGGGTTCAATTATCCCGTTCTTTGCTCCAGCCTCAATAGCCATATTACAGATAGTAAAGCGGTCATCCATTTCTAATCTTTCAATCACTTCTCCGCTGAACTCCATTGACTTATACAAACAACCACTTACTCCCACATCACCAATGGTATGCAGAATAATATCCTTGCCGCTTACCCATTTGTTCAATCTCCCATAGTAGATAAACTTGATTGTCTGAGGAACCTTGAACCAGCATTTGCCGCTGGCAAAGGCAAAAGCCAGATCGGTGCTACCTACTCCAGTAGAAAACGCCCCTAACGCCCCGTAGGTACAGGTGTGCGAATCCGCTCCGATTACCAAATCTCCCGGCTTGACCAAACCGACCTCCGGGAGCAAGGCGTGCTCAATCCCCATCCTGCCCACCTCAAAATAATTCTCTATCTCATATTTCTTAGCAAACTCGCGCACTAATTTGCATTGCTCAGCGCTCTTTATATCCTTATTCGGCGTAAAATGGTCAGGGATAAGGGCTATTTTTTTATTGTCAAAAATTCTTCTCTTGGAAAGGGGAAGTTCTTCAAATTTCTCGATTGCCAGAGGAGCAGTAATATCATTGCCTAAACAGAGGTCAATGTCAGCCAAGATAAATTCGCCAGGATGAATCTCTTTCTTATCCGTATGGGCTAATAGAATTTTCTCGGTAATGGTCATGCTGGCGCCACAATTTAGGCGACTGCCTGCCCCGTAGCTCGCCGAAGGCGATGGTACTGGGGCAAGGAGACTAAACTGTATGGCGGCACTGACCCAGCACTAATTTTCTACTTTGCTTAAGCATCCTGAGAAATTAGTGCTGGGTAAATTCCACTAACAGATTTGCGAAACACGAAGTGCTTCGCAAATCTGAGTGTCATTTATTCTACCATATTTGAAGGGAAATGACAAGCCGTGTCAAATTCACGCTTCGGCTGGCTATTTAACATGACAAGCCACAAAGTGCCCTTTTTCTCTCTCCTGCATCGGTGGTTCTTCTTTCTCGCAGATTGCTTTTTTAAACGGACAACGGGGGTGAAAACGACAACCCGAAGGAAAATCAAACGGCGAAGGCACCTCTCCCTTTAAAATCTGGCGTCTGCCCTCATATCCTGGCTGGGCAGAAAGCAATGCCTGAGTATAAGGGTGCAAGGGGCGAGTGAATAAATTCTCGCCGAACTCTACAATCTGGGCGGCATACATAATTGCTAATCTATCTACCAGTCGTTTTAAAATCTCTAAATTATGGGTAATAAACAAAAGTGAAAGGTCTTGTTCGTGCCTAATCTTCTGCAAGAGTTCTAAAATCTGAGCCTGGGTAGTGAGGTCTAAATTTGTGGTCGGCTCATCAGCAATCAAAAGAGAAGGTTGCGAGGAAAGAGCCATCGCAATCATTACCCGCTGATTCATTCCCCCGGAAAGCTGGTGAGGATAACTCTCAAAGTTTTTCTCCACATCGGGGATACCCACTCTCTCAAGCATCTCAAGAGCATAGGACCTTGCCTCCTTTTTGTTTTTCTTCTGATGCAATCTGATTATCTCCACCATCTGAGTGCCGATTCTAAATACCGGATTTAGAGAAGAAACCGGATTTTGAAAGACATAAGCAATCTCCTTGCCCCTGATTTTCTGCAATTGGGAAGAGGTTAGTTTTAAGATATCCTTTTGTTTAAAAATCACTTCTCCACCAAGAAACTTCACTTCTGAGATTAATTTAGTCAGAGACAAAGCCGTAACTGTCTTACCCGAGCCGGATTCGCCAGCGAGCCCGAGCGTCTCTCCCTGCTTGATAAAAAAGCTAACCCCATCTACGGCTTTGATGAGCCTTTTCCCGCGAGAAAAATAAACCTTTAGATTCTTAACATTTAGAATATTCATTCGAAGGAATATCTACGAATTTACCCCGTTAGAAATCCCTTTGCAATATTAAGGAGAACTTTCGTAAATTTAGATAGAACTACTTGGCAATATTTCTAACGGGGTTTACTAATCTATACGAAAAATATCTACGAATTTACT
>JAGGUG010000043.1 GCA_021158625.1 Candidatus Omnitrophota bacterium
ATATTATCCTTAACCTCTATAACTGTGCCATAGATTCCACCGTTAGTGATTACCCTATCCCCTTTTGCCAACTTGGAAAGCATTATTTGATGCTCTTTTCTGAGTTTCTGCTGGGGAGCAATAAGCAAAAGATAAAATATAATAAAAATGAGAACCAAGGGCATCATTCCCACAAAAAAATTTCCTTTCTGGGCAACCTGCATTAAAAAAAACATGTGTCCCCCCTTATTTTAACCCTACTGCAAACCCGTATTGGAATGGAATTGCGTGAGTTTTGCTCCCGGATAATAATATTCCAAAATCTGACGATAGTCAAAGCCCCTCCTAGCCATAAAATAAGCCCCCCACTGACATAAGCCTACACCGTGTCCCCAACCAAGCCCTTGCACAAGGAGATTCTTATTCTTCAGCGCTATTTTAAAATTTGTGCTTCTGATTAAATCTGCTCCTACAATTAGACGAAATTCATTTGCTTCTACTCTAATTTCCTTATCACCGCTTATTTTTACCTTCTTCACCCGTCCGCTCTTGCTGCGGCCAATAGCCGAGATATGGGAAATTCTGCTAATCTTATATCCTTTTTTATTTAAACTCTCCTTAATCTGAGAAAGAGGAATCTTTACCCTCCAGGAATAATGGGGAGACCTTTTGCAAAAAGGGCAGTTCACCCCTTTTAAGGGAGGAATGTCAATATTCCATAACTCGCTGGCATCCTCGGTATGCCCGCCGCAGGTAGCGTGAAAAAAGGCGGGAAAGATTTTTCCTTTATAGGTCAGCACCTCGCCGGCTGTCTCGCGCACTGCCCGGTTTGTCCGCCAGGTCTCTTGGCGGACACCTCCGTAGAGTTGAGAATAGACTGTTCTATCTAACCCATAGTCTTTATCTTTATTCAAGCAGTCTTGATAAAGAGCAAAGGTGCGTGCGGCTACTGCCTGGGCCTTTAGCGCCTCCATGGGCCAATGTGGAGAGACCTCTTCGCGCAAGACGCCCCGGAGATAGTCTTCAATATCAACTTCATTTACAGCCAATAAGGTCCTGTTCTTTTGCCTGATGAGCTCCAGATCCCCACGCAGGCGGTATCTATTTAGGAAAATAGCGGCTTTCCTTTCGGGTTTGATTTTTATTGCATAAATTTTAAACAGATATTTATTAACCTTTATCCCGCTCGCCGCAGGCAAAACCCTTGCCTTGCGCAGGGAATTCCCTTTAATCAGAATCTCGTTAGTGTGGGGTCTCACTATTTTATATCTCCCTTTTATGGAAAGGGTCAACTCAAAGGCGTCTTGGACAATAGCAACACGGATATAGTTAGGCTTACACTTTGGCGGAGGCGTGCCAAGGGCATAAGCGAAGGAGCTACAAATTATAGTATGCAGTAAGCAGTAAGCAAGGGCCAACTTTATTTTGCCAATTGCCAATTGCCAATTGCCTACTGTCAACTTCTTCTGTTTTCTGTTCTCTGTCATTTGCGCAACAACCAAAAAACAAAGGAAGCCAAGATACTGAGCAAAATGCAGGTAGTTAAAGGAAAATAAAAAGAGAAGTTTCCTCTCCGGATAAGGATGTCGCCGGGCAGATGCCCAAAGTAAGGGATATTTTTGGCTAAAATAAATATTATCCCTAAAGCGATGAGAATTATTCCGCTAACAATCAAAAATTTTCCTAAACTAAACATTAATGGCACCTGTATAATTTATCTAAATCAATCTTTTTTGTCTATTACTTAAAAAAGGGAATTTAAAATGCTTATATGCTTTTTCAGTGGCTATTCGCCCCTGGGGAGTGCGTTGCAAAAAACCCTCCTGAATAAGATAGGGTTCATAGATTTCTTCTAATGTATCCTCCTCTTCTCCTACAGCCACAGCAATTGTGTTTATCCCTACCGGTCCTCCCTTAAATTTAGTTATAATTGTTTCTAAAATTCTTTTGTCCATCTCATCCAAACCGGCTTTATCCACCTCTAACATCTCTAAGGCCTTTTCAACAATTTCTTTGCTAATTTTTCCCTTTCCTTCTACTTGAGCGTAGTCTCTTATTCTTCTTAACAGACGATTGGCGATGCGCGGAGTTCCCCGCGAACGCAAAGCAATCTCTCTTGCCCCTTCTTCATCAATACTTATATTCAGAATTTTGCTGGAGTTGAGAATAATTTTGTAGAGGTCTTCGGGAGGATAATAATCAAGGCGACTAATTACTCCGAAACGCGACCTCAACGGAGAGGTAAGTAACCCACTGCGAGTAGTAGCCCCTATCAAAGTAAAGGCAGATAAATGTAATTTTAAAGAACGAGCGTTGGGACCTTTGTCAATCATTATGTCCAGAGAATAATCCTCCATTGCTGAGTAAAGATACTCCTCGACAATCCGGGGGAGCCGATGGATCTCATCAATAAAGAGCACCCTTCCTTTCTCTAAATTGGTAAGTAAACCAACTAAGTCTCCTGGGCGCTCGAGGATAGTTCCTGAAGAAACCTTTATTTCAACCTCCATTTCTTTAGCTACAATATAGGCTAAAGTTGTTTTGCCTAAACCAGGTGGGCCAAAAAAGAGAATATGGTCTAAGCACTCCTGCCTCTGCTTAGCCGCTTGAATAAACACCCTCAGATTTTTCTTTAACTTCTCTTGACCAATAAAATCCTTCCAGGAATACGGACGCAAAATATTCTCGTATTCTACATCCCCCTTTTCCCTTAAAGGCGTTATAGGACCTTTTGCCATAATAACTCCCATCTATTTTCTACTCACCACTCTCAGAGGCGGGTAATCTTTTAGATAAGTTTTAATGTCTCTCTAATGAGCTCTTCTAAATTTATCTCTTTTTTATCTAATAGCACCCGTTTTATCGCCTGTTCGGCTGCCTGTCTTTTATATCCCAGCGAGATTAAAGCGGCTAAGGCATCTCTCTCTATACCTTTCTCCTCCTTGGAGAAAGAAAACTCTATCTTCTCTTTGAGTTCAAGAATCAGCCGTTGGGCGGTTTTTCGGCCAATACCGGGAACAACAGTAAGTACTTGATAGTTCTCTTCAGAGACCGCCTTCTGGAAGTCCTTTACCGAACTCCCCGATAAAATAGTGAGGGCTATGCGCGGGCCAATTCCGGAAATAGAAATAAGCGATTTAAATAGGTCCTTTTCCTCTTGAGTGAGAAATCCATAAAGCTTAACATTGCTGGTTGGCCCGGAAGTGGAGAAATGAAGATAAACAAAAATCTTGACCTTTGTCTCTAAATCGCCGAGCTTCTCAAAGGTGGATAAAGGAACAGAGAGCTGATAACCAACTCCGTTAACATCAATAACTATATACTCTAATTTCTTTACTTTTAGTATTCCTTGAAGGTAGTTAAACATAAAATATCTACGAATTTACTTAATCAGCGAATTACGAATCAGTACGAATATACGAATAAAAGTATTCGTATTATTCGTATAGATTAGTAAATTCGTTGATGTATCCGTAATGGATTCGTAATTAGTTGATAGTAAATTTAGAATTTTATCTTATGGCAATGGCAGATAGCGGCGGCTAAAGCATCGGCGGCATCTGAAAAAGGAATCTCAGAAAGCCCTAATATTCTTTTTACCATATTTTGCACCTGCACCTTTGATGCCCTTCCATTCCCGGTCACAGATTGTTTTATCTCGGTAGGAAGATACTCTATCACCTCTAAATTTTGATTTGCCGCTGCTAATATTGCTACACTCCTCGCTTCCCCGATTTTTGCCGCTGAGCGGAAATTCTTATGAAAGAATATATCCTCAATAACTAGAATATTCAAATTGTTTTTCTTGATTATTTGATTAATCTCCTCATAAATATACTTTAATCGCTGAACAAGGCTTAATCTAACTTTTGGTTTTATTATTCCGTAATCAATAACTCTCAATTTATTCTCTTTCTTTTCTATCACTCCAAAACCGGTAATAACTGTTCCCGGGTCAATTCCTAATATGCGCACAACCTCCTCGCTTCACTCGTCAGAAATCAGTTGGCAGTAGGCAGTATGCAGTAGGCAAGGAAAAGCAGTTAGCAGTAGGCAGTATGCAGTAGGCAAAATAAAAGATAAAAAATTGCCTACTGCCAATTGCCTACTGTTATTTCCCATATTTTTTCCTGAATCTTTCTACCCTGCCCATAGAATCTACCAATTTCTCTTTACCGGTAAAAAAGGGATGACATTTAGAGCAGATTTCTACATGGATATTCTTCTTGGTAGAACGGGTATGGATTACATTACCACAGGCGCAGGTAATTGTGGTTTCCTCATATTTTGGATGGATTCCTTGTTTCATTTTGCCCCCCAAGTTAGCTCTTAGCTGATAGCTCATAGTTTTTTTTACTATGAGCCATGAGCCAGGAACTATGAGCTATTCTATTTATTTTTTATTGTCGCTAAAAACTCCTCATTGGTTTTTACCTTCTTCAACTTCTCTACCAATAACTCCATTGCCTCTACGCTACTCAATTCTTGCAGCATCTTTCTCAGCAACCAAATCTTATTCAATTCTTCTGGGCCCAGAAGCAATTCTTCTCGGCGCGTATTTGAGCGTTTTATATCAATAGCAGGATAAATTCGACGCTGAAAGAGATTGCGGTCTAATTGCAACTCCATATTCCCGGTTCCTTTAAACTCCTCAAAGATGACATCGTCCATTCGACTCCCTGTATCTACTAAAGCCGTGGCAACAATGGTTAAACTTCCGCCTTCTTTTATATTGCGAGCGGCCCCAAAAAATCTTTTCGGCTTTTGCAAAGCTCCAGCATCTATTCCTCCGGAAAGTATCTTACCGCTGTGGGGTATAACTGCATTATAAGCCCGCGCCAGGCGGGTAATGCTGTCTAAAAGGATTATTACATCCCGTTTATACTCTACCAATCTCTTCGCTTTTTCCAAAACCATCTCGGCAACTTGGATATGCCTCTCTGGCGGCTCATCAAAGGTAGAGCTGATCACCTCTCCTTTTACTGACTGTTGCATATCAGTAACCTCTTCTGGTCGTTCGTCAATGAGCAAAACAATCAGAAATACATTAGGATGATTGGTAGTAATACTATTGGCAAACTTTTGCAATAAAACAGTCTTGCCGCTGTAGGGCGGAGCAACAATTAGTCCCCGCTGTCCTCTTCCCACTGGGGTGAGTAAATCCATCACCCGCATAGAAATCTCGTCAGGAGTGGTCTCCAGGGTGAATCTCTTATCAGGATAAATAGGAACTAAATTGTCAAATAGGATTTTATCTCTTATCTCGTCGGGATTTTCGAAATTAACCGCTTCTATCTTTAACAAAGCGAAGTATTTTTCTCCCTCTTTGGGCGGACGAATCTGGCCACTCACTGTATCTCCTTTGCGCAAATTGAATTTTCTGATTTGCGAAGGAGAAACATAGATATCATCAGGACAGGGAAGGTAATTATAATTAGGGCTTCTTAGGAAACCAAAGCCATCCTGTAAGGTTTCCAAAACACCTTCTCCAAATATCAAACCGTTCTTTTCAATCTGGGTCTGCAGAATTTTAAAAATAAGGTCCTGTTTTCTTAAACCGCTTATTCCATTGATTTTTAAACTGCGAGCGGTTTTGGCGAGCTCTGCCATATTCATCTTTTTTAAATCACTGATATTCATTGTCTCATTCATTGCTTACTCCTGTAATTTAGTTATAAAACGAAACCTCGGCCGAAGCCTTCAGATTGTTAGAAAGCCTCGCTCCTCCGGGGGCGAAAAAGAATGTTTATCCTGCACCAATGGCCTGGTGGGGGATTATTTAAGACTTTGCCTTACACAATTCATATATTTTTCTTACTTGCTCTTTTGTCTTCTCTATTTTTCCGTTGTTATCAACTATAAAATCGCCTCGCTTTAACTTCTCGGACAAAGGAAGTTGATACTCTATTCTTTCCAGAACCTCCTTCTGAGAAAAGCCTCTCTTCTGAGCTCGAGAGATTTGGTTTTCTAAAGAGGCAGTAACTACAACTATCTTATCTACAATCTTATCTAATCCTCGCTCAATAAGTAGCGGGGCATCAAGCACAACTATCTTTCCTTTTGCCTTAGATATTTCTTCTTTTATCTCTTTAATTATCAAGGGATGAAGGATTTTCTCTAACTTCTGTATGTTCTCTTTGCTCTTAAATACAATTTTGGCAATCTGAGAGCGAAATTCCCGGGGGGATTGCTGGAAGGATAAATTAAATAATTTCTTAACCTGGTTTTGAATCTCATCCTTCTCTAAAATATTATGGGAGATTTCATCGGCATCGATTACCTCTGCCCCTAATTCCTTGAACATCTGACAGACAGTAGTTTTACCTGTTCCAAAGCTACCAGTTACGCCCAAAATCATAGCTGAGCGATTGCCTTTTCCCACTTCCCCTGTGTCTTTAAAATTAGGTCACAAACCTCTCGCACTGCTCCCCTTCCACCTTGCTTCCTGGTAATGTAATCTACTTTTTCTTTAACCTCCTGACGAGCATCTGGAACGCTAATACTCAAACCTACTTTTTCCAAAACGGGAATATCAATTATTTCGTCGCCGATAAAAGCAATTTCTTGCGGAGGGATTTTATATCTCTCCAAAATCTTGTTATAAATCTTTAATTTATTACGGCTATTCTGATAGACCTCCTTTATCTCCATCTCTTTTGCCCTTCTGATCACTGCTTTTGACTTTTTGGCGGTAATGATTATTGAATCAATCCCTGCCCGCCGCAATAGAACAATCCCTAAGCCATCCTGGACATCAAAAAATTTTAGTTCATCTCTGCTACCAAAAATTATCCTTCCATCGGTGAGAACCCCGTCAACATCTAAGAGGAGTAATTTAATCCTTCTAAATTTTTCGATAAGTTCTGGTTGCATAAATTTCTAATTGTTCTAATTCCTAACTGAAACATCAACGAATTTACTAATCTATACGAATATACGAATAATTCAAATGCCTCTTATTCGTAAATTCGTAAAAAATTCGTAATTCGTAGATGTTTCTTATGTTATTCCCGCTTTTATCACATCCTGTATATCCAACAAACCAACTGGTTTATTATTTTCATCGACTACCGGGATTTCATCAATTTTTCTCTGCTCAAAAATCTTCAGGCATTCGGCAACCAATTTTTCTTTACCAATAACGATGGGGTTTCTGGTCATTATTTTACCCACCTCTATTTCAAGCAAATTTATATCTTCTTTCAGATGTCGTCGGAGGTCGCCATCAGTAAAGATTCCTGTTAGAATTCCTTTCTCGTTCACCACACTCGCTGCTCCCGCACGGGCTTGGGTTATCTTCAACAAAACATCTTTTATTAATTCATTCTCTTTAACCAGTGGATTTGCTTCATTCTGACGCATTATGTCTTCTACCTTTAATAACAGTCGCTTTCCCAATGCACCCCCGGGGTGAAAAAAGGCATAATCCTCTTTCTTAAATCCTCTTTTCTGTAAAAGAACTATGGCTAAGGCGTCGCCCATTGCCAACATTGCTGTTGTGCTTGCTGTCGGCGCCAAACCTAATTTACAAGCCTCTTTTTCTACCTTTGTATTCAGGACTATATCGCTATTTTGGGCTAATGTAGAACTTAAATTTCCGGTGAGCGAAATTATCTTTAATCCCAACTTTTTTATAGAGGGAAGAATCTTGATTATCTCTTCGGTCTCGCCGCTATTAGACAAAATCACGGCTACATCGTCCTTGGTTAGCATCCCTAAATCGCCATGTGCTGCTTCTGCCGAATGGAGAAAGAAACTTGGAGTGCCTGTAGAAGCAAAGGTTGCCGAGAGTTTTCTGGCAATTATCCCCGGCTTGCCCATCCCGATGATTATCGCCCTTCCTTTAGAGTGATAAAGCAGTTCCACTGCAGCGACAAAATTTTCATCTAAATGCTTAATCAGCTGTGAAATCGCTGCGGCTTCAATCTGAAGAACCTCTTTACCCTGTTCTAAAATACTATCTTTTAACATTATTTTTATTCCCAAAGTAAAATAGTTAGCAATTGGCAGTTGGCAAAGAACCAGTAGGCAATTGACAGTTAGCAGTAGGCAACTTCTTGCATACTAGCTTTTTATTGCCTACTGCATACTGCTTACTGATTTTTTTCTTGCCTACTGCATACTGTCTACTGCTAACTGCTTTTCCTTGCCTACTGCCTACTGCTTACTGCCTACTCTTTACTAAACGGCACATTCGGGTCATAGGCAATCTTGTGAAAGGCGCAGATACTATAAGTGTCCCCGCTGTATCTATCGTAGCAGTTTTCAATTTTATTGATTGTATTCCAGGTATCAGGATTATCCCTTATCTCTCCTGCCTCAATTGCCTCTCGTATCCTGTTGGCTACCATTCCTGCCTTTGTTTTACTTGCCTCTCTAATTCCCTCCCACATTGCCCTAAATGGCTGAATTGTAAACATCCCTAAAATATGCACATCTGCCCGCACACTCAATTCGGCATAATCAATTGCATCATTAGCAGCAAGTTTCCGTTCAAAGTCGCCTACTGATACTGAAGGTTGTTGCTGAGCAGGAAAAAATTTCTTAACTACATTCTCTCTGATATAGTCCTCTGAATCTCCTCCTGGATTCCCTGGTTTTGCCGCATACAGCGCCCCTCGAAAAGCAGCCATCTCCACCCTCTGCTTGGCAAGCAATAACCAGCTAAACTGGATAATCATTGCAATTACTAAGGCAAAGAGGGGAAAGAAGATGGCAAATTCAAGAGTGGCTTGACCGCTCTCTTGCGGGTAACGGGTAGCGGGTAACGGGTAGCGGGTAAAGAGAAATTTCTTTGGATTCATGAGTTATTCTGAAAGTTGGATTTTGAAGTTGGGTTGAGGAGGGAAGATTTGGCCACCATTAGGGTTACTACCAGAGTAAATATTGGTAACTTCTCCTCTTGCTTCTCTACTTGCTCCAGTTGTAGATTCAACACGTACTCTAACTTCTGTAGATCGAGGTTCCCCTTTTACCCAAAAGGGACCGCTGGTAGAACCTTGCTCTTTTGTCCAACATCTTTTGCAGTGACAATAATGCCGCCATCTTATACATCCGCCACGACGCCTACGTCTGCAACATCTCCCGGTAGAATATTCACCTTGGCAAGGCCAACAAAAACTCGCGCAATTAAAACCTCCGCATTTACTTTTAGATTTTGGTCGATGCTCCAACCAATAACTATACTTTATATCTATATTTTCTGGTTCTTCCCACTCAGGTTCCCAAGTATCTCCCTCTGGAACGACATCCACATTATATCCATTTTCCAAAGCAATCTTTTTGGCCATCTCAGATATCTTAAAATCAAAGTCTCCACCTCCTACATATTCTTTTTTAGTAGCATCAATAGCCTTTTGAATTAAAGACAGATGGCCATCGTTAGGATCAAAAATTATTTTATCTAATACACTTTGCGGTAATGCTGCTGCCTTCTCCCAATCCTCTTCACCTTGATTAATAACTGTTATTCCTGAGGGATCATAGGGATATTTAGGTAGAGCATCAAAGTAAAGTTCTTTATTCTCATGTATGGGAAGTTCAAATTCCCCTTTGGATTGAAGTCTAATTTCAAGCAAGGGATTTCCTGTATCAGCATCATCATAAGGATAAAATGGATAAACCAGGCTTTTTTTTTCTTCCTCGGCTGCCTCTGGATTAAACTTTGTTGCTGTCAGATTTGCCATACTATTCAACCCGCGGGCAAGGCAGGCGGTTCCCGCCAGTGCCGCGGCGTCGGCGGCATTCTGCATCCGCAGATTGCGCAGGGATTTATTCCCGACACTGATTATCCCGCCCATAAAGGCAAGCAGAACGGCCAAGAGAAAGACGAGGAAGATTACGATTTGGCCATTCTCGGGTAGCGGGTTGCGGGTTGCGGGTTGCGGAAAATTCCTTATCTCATCTTGATTCATTGCTGAAGAATAGCTATTACGCTATTAATTATTTCCTCCATCTTCTCGGATTTAAGATGAGCAACTTGATAGAGGATAATATGACGGTCTGCTGTCCATATGCGGTTAGGCCGCACATTACTTCTTCGCCTAAGCGTCCCTGTCTCAAAATCATTCTCGTCAATTGAAACTGCATATTTGTCTCTTATGGACTGACTGGTTATCTGGCAAAGAATTAAATCATCACCTTCTAACTCAGCAATTATCAAAGATGGTCGTCTTTTGGCCTGGGTTAAATCTGAGAAGGGGAAAGGAACAACTACTATTCTCCTTTCATAAATCTTTCCATGCCTCATCCTCCTCGGGCCTCAGCCAATCTTTTTTAAGAGATGTTTCACTTGCTAATGGAAGTTCCCTTCTTTGTTCCAAAGTCTTAGTTTCTAAAAATTGGATAAAATCCAGCACCTCTATAAGATAGGACTCAGGAACATTTTCTATTTCTTTGGCGATCAATTCTTTTACTTCCATTTTTCCCCCATTTTTTCTCTCTACTCGCTACTTTCTACTCTCTACTTTTTAAATCCTATTGGGTTACCTCAATCCGTCCTTCAACTTTATTCTGAACATCCTCCTCATCATCAGTATTTAACATATAATCCTTATACTCCCTCACCATCATTACATTCACCGGATGAATTACTTTATAAAAAATAAACATAAAAAAAGCGATTATGATACAAAAGATTATGGCAGATTCAAGAACTATTTGCCCCTTATTTCCTAACATTCTTATCTATTTTTTAGCGTGAAGCCTGTGGCGTGGAGCCTGGAGCTTCTTTTATTATCTTCTCTGCTATTTTCTGCGGCACAACCTCATAATGCGAGAACTTCATCGAGAAAGAGCCCCGTCCGCCAGTGACCGACTTCAAATCGGCAGCATAATGAGCCATTTCCGCCAAAGGCACAATGGCTTTAATCTTCCTTCCTTCCAGTCCCATAATCCTTCCCCGTTTAGAACTCAATCCACTGTTTATATCACCCATATACTCCTCAGGAGCATCGACCTCCACCTCCACAATCGGCTCTAAAAGAACCGGTTTTGCCTCGAGTGCCCCCTTACGCAAAGCCATCGCCGCGGCAATCTGAAAAGCCAAATCCGAGGAATCTACCGAGTGAAAAGAGCCATCATAGAGAGTGGCTTTTAAGTCAACCAGTGGATAACCGGCCAGAACTCCTTCCGACATCGCCTGTTTTATTCCTTTTTCAACCGCTGGAATATACTGCCGGGGAATCCTTCCTCCCACAATCTTATCTACAAATTCAAATCCTTTGCCTCGCTCTAATGGCTCAAGTTTTAACCAGACATCGCCATATTGGCCGTGTCCCCCACTCTGCCGTTTATACTTTCCCTGGACCTCTGCCGTGCCCGTAATTGTTTCCTTATAGGCAATCTTTGGCTCTCCAACCTCCACCTCTAATTTAAACTCCCTCTTCAAGCGAGCAATAGCAATCTCTAAACACAGATTGCCCATTCCTGAGATAATCAACTCCTTTGTCTGCTGGTCACGGGAAACCTGAAAGGTAGGGTTCTCGTGAGTAAGCTTTGTAAGGGCATCAGAAATCTTTGCCTCATCTCTGCTTGACTTTGGCTTTAAAGCAAGAGAAATTAGAGGACGAGGAAATTCAATCTGCGGAAAGGTAATTGGATTCTTCTCATCGCAGATACTATCGCCAGTATGGGTATTCTTTAGTTTCGCTACTGCTCCTAAATCGCCCGCTTCTACCTTTGGAGTTGGTTTTTGCTCCTTTCCTTGGAGAAAATAGAGCGAACCGATTCGTTCTTTTTCTTTTTTACTGGAATTATAAAATCCGCTATTGGAAACAAGTTCGCCTGAGAAGACCTTAAATAAACTCAACTGCCCCACATAAGGGTTAAAGATTGTCTTGAATATCTGTCCGCTCAATGGTTTATCTTTTGAAGAGTGAGGTGCGGGACAAAAGTCGACGATTGCCTTGAGTAGAGAATCTATTGCAATATTTTTTAAAACAGAGCCACAAAAGATAGGCACGAGTTTTCTTTCGGCAATCGCTTTCTTCAAACCTTGAACAATTTCCTCTGGGGAAAGTTCGCTTTCCTCAAGATACTTCTCTAACAGGCTGTCCTCACTTTCAGCGGCCGCTTCTATTATTTTCTTTCTCCACTCCTCGGTTTTTTCCTTCCCTTCGCCGGATAACTTCTCTATATCAGAAGACAAAATGTCAACTACTTCTTTGAAATCACTTCCTTTACCTAATGGATACTGGAAAAGAAAACATTCTTTTCCAAATTCTTTCTGGATGAGTTCGAGGGCCCTGGCAAAATCCGCATTCTCTTTGTCCAGTTTATTTACGAAGATAAAAAAAGGTAACTGATATTCTTTTAAAAGATTATAAGCGCGCTCTGTACCTACCTCAATACCGGAGACAGCATCAATGATCAGAATCCCTGCCTCAGCGGCAGTCAAACCTGAGATTGCTTCGCCGATAAAGTCAGCATAGCCCGGGGTGTCTAAAATATTTATTTTTGTATTATTGTAGTGACAGTGTAAAAGAGAAAGATTTAAAGAAATTTTGTGCTCAATCTCTTCAGGGCTATAATCGCTGACTGTATTTCCTTCTTCTACCTTGCCCAAGCGGGTTATCTCGCCAGTATTAAAAAGAAACCTCTCGGCTAAAGAAGTTTTCCCCGCCCCAGAATGGGAAAGGAGGACAATATTGCGAACTTCTTTCATTTTTTTCTATCACTGATTACACTGATTATCAGTGTCATCAGTGTTCATAGCTTCATTGCAATCTTTCCGGTCCTAAAAATTCTCTGAATATCAAATTGTTTTAAAAAATCCAAACTTGTCTCGATTTCGTTCTGTTTACCGACAACTTCAACAATCAAAACATCTTTGCCTTTTTTCAAAATCTGTGCTCCGATTTTTTCAGTAGTCTCCTGGATTTTTTTCTCTTCACGAGGGTTGACTTTCATTCGTACCAAAATCAACTCCCGTTCAATAAACTCTACCTTGGCTTTACTCAAATCCTCAACCTTTATCACATCAATCAGTTTATACAATTGCTTGGTAATCTGTTCAAGAATGCGTTCGTTTCCTTCAGCAACTACAGTCATCTCCGAGATTGTCGGGTCCTCGGTTCGACCTACGCTCAAGCTATCAATGTTAAACCCCCGCGCTGAAAACAACCCGGCAATTCGTGCCAGAACCCCGGGCTTATTCTCTACCAATACTGAAATTGTGTGCTTCATTGCAATGCTTTTTCTTCAATTCGTGATTCGTGTTCACCCTGTTAAATCCCGCGAAGCGGGAATCCCGACTTATTCGGGATTATTTAACAGGGTAAATTTGTCTGGTTTATATTCGTGAGAATTCGTGCCTTATGCCATTTCAATCATTCGGTCAATGGCTTCGCCGGCCGGAACCATTGGAAAAACATCCTCTTCTTCCTTAACTATAAAATCCATAACCACCGGCTTTTTGATATTCAGGGCTTTTTTTAGCGTGGCAG
>JAGGUG010000069.1 GCA_021158625.1 Candidatus Omnitrophota bacterium
ATACCGAATCTAACCAATACCTTAGCGAACAAGGCAGTTTTGAGGTTTATGAAGATACTGTGAGCAGATACTACGATGAAGATGGCAACCTTTTACTTGAAATCCGCGCCCGCAATAACAACGCCAGTGGTGAAAAGACGATGAGCGTTAGTTTCTATAACGGCGAGATTGGCAGGAAGTATGGCGAATTAAGAATGAAAGATGGTTCTATATTGAGTATTCCTGATAGGACAATTCAATATAAGATAAAAGATGGAAAAAAGATTTTGCAGGAATCGGCCACCACGTGGAAGGTTGAACCCGACCCGGAGGAGATTAGCCTCAAAAATAAAAATGAGATTAGAATTTATGAAGAAGCGAAGTTGGGGCACGATAGACTTGGCAACCCTATAGAGGGCAGAGTTAAACGGATTAAGAATGTTCAGGAGCGAGAGTTATTCAGCGAAAAGACCTTTGCCACTACCAAAATAACAGAATGGCGAGCCTTGAATGAAGCAGCTACTAAAGAAGACGAGAAGATAGTCGTTGACTTCTGGAGAAGTTCTTATCCGCTTTTGGAAGAAGAGAGTGGGCGAGAGAAGTTCTATCCACATCTTTCAGGAGCAGACTTCTCAAGGTTCTCTTCGAATGCCCGAGACAAACTAAAACACTTGCCTAACTACCAGGAACGCTACAATCCTTTAACCGGGAAGCCAATAATAGAAAAGATAGAAAAGATAACAGAGCCAGCAGAAGAGGCTACCTTGAGTTTAGCAGGTCCTAAGAAATCTTCTCAAGAGAAGGAAATAAAAGAAGCGCTTATACCTTTAGGAGAAGAGTTAGTTGATTATAAAAATGTAGTCTATGATGTAGAGGGTAAAAAAGAAGAATTCAGCATTGATTTAAGTTTAAAGAAATATCAAATGGTTTCTTCCAAGTATGGATTGTTGGCTTATGAGTATCTGGATACTAAAGGGCGAACAGTACTTAGCGAAGACCCGATGGGTAATATCTATTTTGTAGAAGAATTTTTAGAAGATGAGCCTGAGGTTGCCAAGACTGCCTACCTTCTTTTCACCGATAGCCAAGGAAAATTACAGATAAGCGAAATATACAGGACCGATGAAGAGAAGGAGGTGGATATAGATAAAATCAGAGTGAATGGTGAAGATATCGGCAAATTAGATGGATTAGACAAGGGAACAGATTATGAAAATGCGATTTTAGAAGATGTAAAGAAGATGGTTGACGAGATAAACAGGGAGATGGGCAAACCAGTCGGCGATTACCATTTAATTAAAATAGAAGTAGAAACCAGAACAGGGGAGAAATACTATAAATATGTTGTTCCCGGAGATAGATGGGGAAGAGCAGTAATAACCATAAGAGGAGATTATCTAACGGTAGTTACAGAGTGGAATAAAGAGAGACCTCAGACCCCGATGAACAGTTATCTTGTGAATGTAAGAACTGGCAAAACTTCGCTTTATATTGATAACGCTGATGCCGAGGAGATATTTGTTGTGCACAAAGATGGGAGAATCACTCCTGCAGAAAAGAGAAAAACCCCAGATGGAAAGTATACAATAGTGATAAAAACAGGGGATAAGGTATACGAACTTCCTGCCGATGAGAAGAGTCTTATCCGAGTACGAATAATCAATCCTAATACCAAGGAGGTCTGGTATCGCTGGTATCGCCCTGTTGACCTCTTGGGCAGATGGGAGTATGAGGAAAAGGGAATTGGTGATATAAAGGAAGACTTCAGCGACCCTGACGGCGATGGATATTATGACTGGAATCCCAAGTTCAGAACATACATCGGGAAATGGAGCGAAGAGACGAAGAGGTTTGAGAATAAGTATGTCCCGGGAACAGATATTGCGGAGAATAGCGAGCTTTACTATATCTCTAAGAATCTTAAATCTCATAAGGATTGGAACTCTGACATCGGAGGAGTTTTTGCCTGGAGAGATAGCATTCCTAAGTTTGATGAAAATGGCAACCCCGTCAAGGAAGCCGATATTGGAAAGTTAGTGAACGCCCCAATCTCTCTGGAGAATATTGATAAAATATCTAATTTATCAAATGAAAAAAAAGCAGAGTTGAAGGAGAAATTTATAAAAGGTTTTGGCAGTTTAGAAGTAGGTAAATTAAGAAAGGTGACGAGGACACTCGCTAATGGGCACACATTTGAACTTTATAACTACCCATCTGAGCCGATAAGGTATGAACCGATAACCGTAGACGATGACCGCCACGAGGTTAGGATTAATTTGAATTGGCAGCAAGACCCAGTAACCCACAGCGACTATTACGCTACTACAGTCCTGATTGACAAGAATTCAGTTGAAGCCGGCGAGCCCGAGATAATGGCGGTTTATGACAACAGCGTAGAGGTGATAGAAGCGAAGGATGTATTTGATGCTTATAAAGATGCTTATGAAAAAGAGTTTGTTGGTAGAAGTTTATGGGATGATTTAAACACAATAGATATTTTCCCCGATACTAAAATAAGAGTAGTCAAAGAAACCCCGCGAGCACTCAGCGGAAGCACCACAACCGAAGTCCATTACTCCGAAAACAAAGCCCCCACCAAAACCATCTACATTAATCCCCACGACCCTCTCCGCAGCGAATTAGCCGTAGAAGTGCCGAAGGGAGAAAACGGCGAGA
>JAGGUG010000018.1 GCA_021158625.1 Candidatus Omnitrophota bacterium
AACAAATAAGTCTGACTTAAATGTTTCATTAAGTGAAGCTCTCCCCGCCAGAGGAATAAATTGAGGTGAAAGATGAAGAAAATAATTATTGATAACCGAATAAGGCATGGGAAACCAATTATAAAAGGCACGAGAATAACTGTAGATGAAGTTTTAGGGGCTTTAATAGGCGGTATGAGTTATGAAGAGGTTGAAAAAGAATATGGGATAAAAAAAGAAGATATACTTGCCGCAATAGAGTATAGTGCTTCTTTTATTAGCGGAGAAGAAGTGAGATCATTAAGGATGGCAAAGCATGAAGTTCTTTCTTGATGCTTGTATGCCCTATTCTTCTAAGGAAGTTTTCAAAAGATTTGCTGAGGTTGAGCATGCGAGAGATGTTGGTTTGGCAAGAGCTGCAGATAAAGAGATTATAGAATATGCATCAAGGCATAAAGCAGTTCTTGTTAGCAAAGATTTAGAATTTGCCAACATTATTCTTTATCCTATAAATTTACATTGTGGAGTGACACTTTTAAGGTTACCTTCTTGCTTTACTGCAAGACAGATAAATAGCATTTTGGAAGAATTTTTGAATTCTGTCGATATAAAAGAATTAATAAATTCAGTAACTATAGTTGAATCTGGAAGGTATAGAATAAGAAAGTTATAAAACAAAATGCAAAAGAAATTATCCGAATTAGCAAAATTAATTGATGGAGAGATTGAAGGCGATAAGAATGTCCTTATTAAAAGAGCCTGGGGAATAAAAGAGGCAAAAAATGGAGATATTACTTTTGTAGATAATGAAAGATATTTGCCTCTGCTTGAGTCTACCTCTGCTTCGGCAGTGCTTGTCTCCAAGAAGAATAAGCTAACCCCCCTTAGAGGTAAGTCCCGACTTGTCGGGGCTTACTCCAATGGACCTCGGGGGACTGCTAAGTGGGTAAATCTTTCCAGAAAGAGAAAGCCTCTTTCTCTTGTTTATGTAGAAAATCCCTCCTTGGCTTTTTCTAAGATAGTTTCTTTATTTGCTCCAGAGGTTTCTAAACCGCAAGGAATTCATCCTGCTGCTCTAATAGGCAAGAATGTGAGATTGGGAAGAGATGTTGCCATTCAGGCTTACACAGTTATTGAGGATAATGTCCAGATTGGAGCAAGAACAATTATTCATTCTGGTGTATATATTGGTCAGGAGAGTTGTATCGGAAAGGATTGTTTGATTTATTCTAATGTTTCTATCCGCGAAAGAACAAAGATTGGTAATCGGGTGATTATTCAGAGCGGAGCGGTAATCGGTAGTGATGGCTTTGGTTTTTCTACAGAAAAGGGGGTGCATCATAAAATCCCTCAACTTGGTAGTGTGGAGATCGGTGATGATGTAGAGATTGGAGCTAATGTTACCATTGACCGGGCGAGGTTTGAGAGAACATATATTGGTAAAGGGACAAAGATTGACAATTTGGTTCAAATCGGGCATAATGTAACCATTGGCGAGAATGCAATTATTGTTGCTCAAACTGGGATTTCCGGAAGCACCAGAATTGGTAAAAATGTTACTCTTGCCGGACAGGTGGGAATAGCCGGGCATATCAGTATTGGCGATAATGTAGTAGTGGCAGCTAAAGCAGGAGTAACTAAATCTATCCCGGAGGGTAGCTTTGTATCGGGGTTTCCGGCAAAGGCGCATACCCAGGAGAAAAAGATCAAAGCCTGCATTCAGAGATTGCCCAAGCTTTTTGAGAAAGTAAAGGAGTTGGAGAAGAAGATAGAAAGGAGAAATTCCAAATCACAAATTCCAAATCTCAAATAAATTCCAATAATCAAATTCCAATGACCGAAACAAAAGTAAAGCTAAATTGTTTGGCTAGGGGACTTACCCGAAGGTAAGTATATTTGGTGCGTGTGATTTATTTGTAATTTGGTGCTTGGTGCTTAGAATTTTCTGAACTTTGGTTTTGCCAAAGTTCAGTTATTATGGATTTTCAACAGACAATCAAAAAAGAGGTTGAATTAAAAGGGGTGGGGTTGCATAGCGGAGAGGTCGTTAAACTGAAATTTAAACCCTCTTTGCCTGATAGCGGAATAAATTTTGTGCGTACCGACTTACCAGGAAAACCGGTAATTAAGGCCGCTGTTTCCAATCTTTTAGAGCAATCTCGAGAACTTAGACGCACCTCCATTGGAAGAGCGAATGCTGAGGTGCACACTATTGAACATCTGCTTGCTAGTTTATTTGGTTTAGGAATTGATAATCTACTTATTGAGATAGATGGTTCGGAAGTCCCCGGTATGGATGGTAGCGCTCTGCCCTTTTTTGAACTATTAGAGAATGCTGGCATCGTTAAGCAAGATGCAAGACGCAAATTCTTTCAGGTTCGAGAGCCGCTTTTTATTCAATCACCTGATGATGCTACCTTAGTGATTCTTCCTCATCCGAATTTTAAAGTATCTTATACTCTTGATTATTCTCCTTTTTATGCCCTTCGGGGCAAACCCCTCAGCTCTCCCCAGCACTTAATAATAAATTTTTCCTCTGATGGAGAAGAGAATAAAAAGATTTTTAGAGAGGAGATTGCCCCGGCGCGCACATTTTGTCTGAAAAATGAGGTAGAAAAATTGCGGAAAGATGGTCTGGGTAAAGGGGCTAATTACGAAAATACATTAGTGGTCGATGGTGATAAGATTGTGAACAATAAACTCCGATTTGAAGATGAATTTGTGCGTCATAAAATTTTAGACCTGATTGGCGATATCTATCTCTTAGGGGCGTCTCTGAAAGGTTATATAATAGCAATAAAAAGCGGGCATTGGGCCAATATTCGCCTCTTAAAGAAGATTGAAAAACAGGAAGAAAAAATAAGAGAAGCAGGGGTGCCCTCCTTTTCTTCAAGCTATTCTTTTAAGACCGTTTTAGATAGCCGAGATATTCAGGAAATCTTGCCCCATCGCTATCCATTTTTATTGGTAGATAAAATCTTAGAATTAGAAGAAGATAAAAGAATAGTAGGAATTAAGAATGTTACAATAGATGATTATTTCTTTCAGGGACACTTTCCCGGGCATCCGGTAATGCCCGGAGTTTTGATTATAGAAGCATTGGCCCAAACCGCCGGTATTTTAATGCTGGGTAAAAAAGAAAATAGAGGAAAGATTGCCTATTTTATGGGTATAGATAAAGGGAAGTTTCGCCAGAGAGTTGTGCCTGGGGATCAGTTGAGGTTAGAAGTAAAGGTTATGAAGTTGCGGAAGAACACTGGGCAGGTTTACACCAGAGCTTTGGTAGAAGAAAAGATAGTGGCTGAAGCAAATCTGATGTTTGCGTTAGGAGAGGGATGATTGAAGGAGGAACAATGAAAAAATTTTTTTTGCTCTTTGCTCTTTGCTCTTTGCTCTTTGCTATATCTGCTTGTGCAAAGAAAGAGGAAGCTAAGGAGGCAGAACAAGCTGAGAAGGCACAAGGCACAATATTAGCCGACATAAATGGAAGTATAATTACTTTAGAAGAATTTGAGCGGAAAATAAAGGTTCTACCCAAGAATTCCGCGGCTCTTTTAGGTTATGATGTTAATAATTTAGAAGGAAAAAAGAAATTTCTCGATGACTTAATTAATCGGGAGTTATTAGTTCAAGAGGCATATAAAAAAGGTTTGGATAAGAAAAAAAATATTGTCCTAAAATTAGAGAACTTAGAGGACTTAAAAAAGCAGATTTTGATTACTGAGTTAGTAAAAGATTTAAAGAGAAAAACTACTGTTTCTTCCGAGGAGATAGAAGATTTCTATGAGAAATACAAAACTGGTTTTACTGAGCCCCCAAAGGTGAGAGCAAGGCAGATTATTGTCAAAAGCGAGAAAGAAGCAAAGCAGATATTGGTTCAACTCTTGCAGGGGGCAGATTTTGTGATGCTTGCCAAGGAAAAATCAATCGGGCCGAATGCCGCAAAGGGCGGTGATTTGGGCTTTTTTAGTCGTGGAGAGATGCCCGAGGTATTTGATAATATTGTTTTTAATTTACAAAAAGGGGATATTAGTGGTATAATTAAACTTAAGAGCGGATATCACATCGTCCAATTACTGGATAAAAGAGAGGGGAGAGAGAAGTCTTTGGAAGAGGTTAGAGAAAAAATAAGAGAGGGGCTACGGAGGGAGAAAGAAGCAAAGCAGCTGGAAGGTTTATTAAAAGATTTAAAAGAGAAAGCAGCGATAGAAATAAATCAAGAACTTCTGGAATAAAAGGCCACAAGCTACAGGCTACAAGCTACAAGTCAAAAAAATAAAAAGCCTGCAACCTGAAGCTTGGAGCCTGTAGCCTGAAAATGTCCAATCGCTTGCCTTTAATTACAGCGATAATTTTAGGATTATTAGGTGTTTTTTTAAGTAATCGCTATTTTCAAAAAAAGGAGAAGGAACTATTTCAAGGAACAAAACCAAAGCCAGTTCTGGTAGCTCTCCGCGATATCCCTGCGGATACAATAATTAAAAAGACTGATGTAAAGGTTGCCGAGGTGCCAGCTAAATTTATTCAGCCCTCAGCAATCAATTCAAAAAAAGCAGCGGTTGGTAAAATAACCACTGCTTTTATTTTAAAGGGAGAGCAAATTGTTTCCACAAAATTGATTTCTCCTGAGAAAGGAAAATGGTTAGCAATCAAGACTCCCGCCGG
>JAGGUG010000045.1 GCA_021158625.1 Candidatus Omnitrophota bacterium
GGCTTTTACCGGCGCCTGGAGGCGTCGTGCGTATCGCTCATCGGTTTTGAGTTTTTCTTGATGTTTATGAAAGGTTACAAAGCCACTAAATATAATCAATATAACTAAATAATAAAACCAAAAACCTGTTCTCTGATAAAGATACCGACCTGTTCGTCTCAACCTGCCTGGCGATTCCTTAATATAAACAATATCTCTACCTAAAAGTTCCTCCTTGACTGTCTTTACAACAGCTTGGGGGATTTCTACAATTTTTAATTCACCACCTTCTGGTTTGCTTACCGAGATTGGAAAAGGTCCTTGTATAAGTGAACGGTATTCTCCCGCTTGAGGGTCAAAGAAGCTAAAGGTTATCTTAGGGATTTCTTTTACCTTCTCTGATTGGGGAATAAGCACCTGCTCAAAGACCTTAGCACCTTGACCTTGTTTTGCCTGCGGCTGGTAAACCCTAAATTCTTCTTTTGAATTTAGAACAGGGCTGGATACGGTATCAAAATTCCCTGTTCCAGTTATGGTCATTGTTACTGTAATTGGATCGCCGGCCTTTACTTCTTTGGGGGAAACCTTGACTTTAAATTGGAAATCACCAATCGCTCCCTTAAAATTAGCTGGTCTGCCTTCACTGGGTAATGGTCGGACGCTAATCTTCAAAGGTGGTGATGTAACCTGAAATGGATAGGCTTCGTAGCGCCCAAAAAAGTCGTTAAATATATCCTCGTCAAAAAATCGACCAAAGAAATCATTATCAAATCCAAAGAAGTCATTATCAAATGGTGTGCGTCTGCGTCTTTGCCGCTTGCGAACTATAAGATTGCAATCTACTTTAGCCGGGCCTAAGAGAAATTGGCCAGGTCTCACCGCAAACATATTAGTATTAAATTCAATAACATCATAAACAATGCCACCAATAGTCTGACGGTACTGTTTAGGCTCTCCAAATTCTTTTATGGAAAAACCTTCGTGCTCAAATTTCGGATATTGAATATCCCTCACTCCCAGACGGTTTATATATAGCTTTATAGATAAGGGGATAGACTCATTCACATAAGCTTGTAATTTCCCGGCTTTAACGGTAAGAAAAATTCTATCCTTTAATCCTTCCTCTGAAATTGTTCCCTGAGCAGTGCTGGGTCTTTGAGTTTGTCGTGGCGGTGGTGACGGAGCGGATACAACCTCAACGGTTAAAACCTGAGAAGTAAAGGTTTCTCCATTAATAACCACCGAAAAAGGTCCAATCTCAAATTTCCCTGTTTTTAATGGTATTAATGTATAAATATGGGTTATGGAGGAAGAAACCCGGCCATTGACAATAGATATCCTTGTTGAAGGACCAAGATAGCGCACCTGAAAGCCATCAATCTCACCAATATCTGGACGAGATACATTCTGCGTCCCATAAAATGATAAGTTAAGTTGCAGGCTCTCTCCTAAGGAAACAGTTTTCCGATCTACAGTTGCTTCAAACTGTATATCCGAAGCATAGAGCATAGGGCATAGAGCATAGTGTATAGTGAAAAGAAAAAGGATAATAATCGCTATGCGCCATGCACTGTGCGCCATGCGCTTTAACGCTATGCGCCATGCGCTATGCTCTATGCGCTTTACCATTTTACCAATCCTTTAATACGCGTGGATAACTTCTGCCTCTTTGGTCTCTATTCATATTACCTAGTAACTGGCCTTGTTGATCATAACGGTCAAGTATCATCCGTGCTTCTTCCTCTGACATCTCTTCTTGCACTCCTTGCTCTGTTTGATAACCTTTAACCTCCTCCTGAGCCCCTTTCTCTTCTTCGCTTTTCTCTTCTTCTTCTTGCGTAACTGCCTGCTGTTTTTGTTCTCCTTCTTTTTCTTCCTGTTCGGAAGTAGAGGCTTGTGCTTGTTGCTGTCCTTGCTCTTGTCCTTCTTTTTGTTGACTATCCTGTTGAGCCTGCTCCTGCTTGTCCTCCGAACCCTTAGCCGAGGAGAATTGCTGCTTTAACTTATCTAAAAGAATTTTAAGCTCTCTTTCTACAAATTCATGGTTGTATTTGGCATTGATATCCTTCTCATTTAATTCTATTGCCCGTTTATAGTAATCAAGCGCTTCGCGATACAAACTGACAGCTGAGGATAGATTCGTATTTTTTTTAAGCGTGCCTAAACGATATTTGCTGTTTCCTATATTATAAGCCGCCTTTTCTTCAATCTTGGGATTGTCGCTAAGCAATGCTTTGTTGAAAGCCTTAATGGCTTTTTCATAATCTCCTTTCTGGTATAATGCTGCACCTATATTAAAGTTAACTACATCAGAGTCAGGCATATCAACCTTAGCCTCATTGTAATACTTTAGAGCCTCATCAAACTTGCCCTGACGGTAGAGAGTATTTGCCTCTTTTACACTGGCAGGGGCAGAGACGCATAGGGCATAGGGCATAGCGCATAGCGAAAAGAACAATGTGCATAACAATAAAATACCTATTTTTTTTAATTTTCTATTTGTATTATTCAAATGGAATTTATTCATAATACCCTATGCTCTCTGCACTATGCGCTTAGCGCTTTCGTTCACTTATAAAAAGTTCTCCTAAAAGCAAAAGAAAGGCTAAGAGTAAAGGAATCTGAAATCGCTCTTCAAACTGCTTGGCTAGCTTGCTTTCAAGCTCCCGTTTTTCCATTTTAGAAAGTTTCTCTTCATAAATCAAGTCTAAGCCGAACTCAGTAGCCCCGGAACGAACATAACTTCCACCTGTAGTAAGCGCTATCTTCTGCAGGGTAGTTTCATCTAATTTGGTCTTAACCACATTACCCTGACGGTCTTTTAAAAATGTCTTGTTACCTTTCTTATCTGTAAGGGTAATTAATTCACCTTCTGGCGTACCGATGCCAATACAAAATATCTTCACCCCTTCTTCTTTTGCTGCTTGTGCTGCTTTTTCAGGATCACCCTCATGGTCTTCGCCATCAGTGATAAGAATTAAAACCTTGTATTTCTTTAATCCACCCTCATAACTCCTTATTGCCTCTTTTATTGCTTTTGAGATTGAAGTGCCACCACGAGGAATTATATTAACATTTAAACTATCTACTGAAAGAAGGAATCCGCCATAATCCACAGTTAGAGGACATTGCAAAAACGCCTCACCGGCAAAGGCAATGAGCCCCACACGATCGCCTTTTAAGTGTCGGGTGAAATCTTTTAGAGCCAGTTTCGCCCGCTCTAACCTATTAGGCTTAACATCTTCGGCTAACATACTTTTGGAAGTATCTACGGCAATAATAATGTCCAGGCCTTTGCGCTTTACCTCCTGCCAATGGAATCCCCACTGTGGACGTAAAAAGGAAAAAACAATCAAAGAAACCGCCAAAATTATCAAAATGATTTTAAGTCTTTGCTTTCTTTTATCTAATGAAGAGGTTAAATCTGCAATAAGGTCCTTTTGAGCAAAGCGCTCCATTGCGACCTTTCTTTTTCTGGATGACCAGAGATAAAATCCAGCAAGCGCCACTATAATCCACAATAAATATAATGCTCCTAAATTAGCAAATCTCATAATCTTACTGCAAAGCGCATAGCGCAGAGCGCATGGCGCATGGAGCATAGCGATAAATCTTTTCTTCGCTATGCCCTATGCCCTTTTACGGTATCCTTCCTAAAATAGTATTACTCAAACCCACCTCCAGCAGAATAAGTGCCAAGGCAATACCTAAAAATCTGCTAAATAATTCTTTATATTCCAAATAGCCTTTCTCTTCCACAGGTGTTTTCTCCATCTCATCAATCTCACTGTAAATCTCTCGTAAAGACTTTGTATCAGTAGCCCGAAAATACTTTGCTCCTGTCTTAGCAGCAATATCTATTAAGGTATCTTCATCAATATCTATCTTTATTGATTGGTAAACCTTATTACCAAAGAAATCTCTTGCCGGATAAGGAGCTAGCCCCTTGGTGCCCGCACCAATAGTATACACCTTTATTCCTAAAGAGCAGGCGGCCTCGGCGGCTAAAGAGGGCGAAATATCACCCGCGTTATTCCTTCCGTCGGTTAATAAAATAACTACTTTACTCTTGGCTTTTGTATCCTTAAGCCGATTTAGACTGGAGGCTAAGCCCAAACCTATGGCAGTGCCATCTTCAATCATTCCTATCTTGACACGTTCAAGGTTTTGAAGCAACCAGTTGTAATCAAGAGTCAGCGGACTTACAGTATATGCTCGCGCTGCAAACGCTACGAGTCCTATGCGGTCATTTTCTCTGCCCTGGATGAATTTTTGGACAACATCCTTTACCGCATCCAGACGGTTGACTCTCTTACCTCTCAATGTAAAATCCTCAGCCAGCATACTTGTAGAAACATCCAAGGCTAAAACAATATCAATGCCTTCGGTTTCAATCTTAGATTCCTCCAGAGGTTCTTGAGGTCTGGCTAAAGCCACTGCTATCAGGCAAAGGGCTATAATCCGGAGCAAATACACATTTTTACTCAAAAGTACTTTTAGAGACGGCTTCACCCCTTTAAGGAGTCTATCTGTAGAAAAGGCAAGGTTTGCCTTAATCTTTCTCTTTCGTAAGCAGTACCCCCCTACTAAAACTAAAGGAATCAGTAATAAAAGTAAAGGATCTTGGAAAGTCATATTCAGTTACCGGTTACCTGTTGCCAGTTGCCGGAAGCTGGTCACCGGTCACTGGTAACTGGCCACCGCTTACCGGTTTAAAGATTGAATATATTTTGTTAATTGTTTACAAATTGTCTTATAGCCATCAAAAAAGTATTCATATTGTTCCTTTGTTCCATAACCACAATCATATGCAAAATCCAAACATATAGTTACTTCTTCGGCAGAAGCAAGTGCATAAGTTAAATATAACTTAAATTCATTTACACTCTTTTTTGTATGCCCTTCACCGATATTATTACATATAGATTTGCTAGCCCGGCGAATTTGACTACCATTTTCATAAAGCTCAAATTTAGGCCAAGTCAAAGAAAATTTGTGAATCTCTAAGGAAGTTTATACGCCCTTTTATACACATCTAACTCACGATAGTCTCTAATATCCATAATGTCTCCTAACTGGTCACTAGCAACTGGTCACTGGCAACTGGCTTTGTCTGATCAATCAGTCTTTTTGCTGATTCAAAACTTAAACTCACCTCTTTTTCAGCAGGCTCATACTTTGCGAATTTAACAAGGTCGCAATGGGATAAGAAATCACGCAAAAGACTTTTGTGTTCATAAGAAAGTGCCTTGTTATCTCTTACGCTATTTAAAAATTCCTCTGTAGTCATCTCCGGTGCGCGTAAATTGAAGCGATTTTCTAAATAGTGCCTCACAATATCAGATAATTCGATATAATAAAGTTTATATTCTTTCCGCTTTAGATATTCCTTCTGTTTAAGTGCCTCAAGTGCCTCATAAGCAATCTCATGTGCAGGTCGGGAAGGAATGAAAACCTCTTCCACCCTTTTGCGTTTGAATAAGAAAAACGCAATACCTCCACCTACAACTATAAAGGCGGCACCCCCCCACACATACCAGGGAATTCTAACAGGAAAACCAATTGGTCCGGCAATTTTTCGTATATCGCGTTTATCTTCGGCGTTCTCTAAGATACTTTCTACTTCTACAGTAATCTCATCAGTGGAGGCCTCCTGCCATTCTTTTTGGCCATGCTTTCTGTATTTAATTGTAGCCTCAGGAATTGAATATTTGCCACTTACATAGGTATCAAGCACATACCACTGCCGATATGTTTTGGTCCTAAACCATCCCTTCTCTGATGTGCCAAAATCTTTAATCGCAAAACCACCCAGGTTTTGGCCAAATTCAGGGAACTTTATCTCAATATCTTTGTCTGCTTTAACGGTGATGGTATAGGTTATCTTATCCCCAATGGTTACTTTATTCTTATCCACCGAGGCAAAAACCTCAAGAGGCAGTTTATCAGAAGTATCTTGCTCTGATGCAAAGCATATAGCCGGCATCAAAATCAATATTAATAGCATAGCGCATGGCGCATAGCGCATAGCGTTAAAATACCTTCCTTTTTGTACTTTATCTCTATACATCTCTCTGTCCTCTGCCCTTTGCCCTATGCTCTTTGCTCTTTGCCCTTTGCTACTCTTTATCTTTAACAGAATAAATCTCTACTTCCTGTTCTTCCAAAGCGTCTTTTAACAATGAATCGGTAATACTGCGTTCTTTCTCCATCCTATATTCATACTCCACCTGAGTCTTTACCTCATCAAAGCTTCTTACCTTTTCTGGTCGTTTATCCTCTATGGAGAATATATAAAATTTATCTTTGATTTTTAAAAGATCGGTGCGCTCACCCTTTTCTTTGAGAAAAAGACTTTCAATAACATCCTTTGCCTCTCCGATACCGCTAATATAACTTGAGCCACGGCTAATCCATCCTTCTATTTTTTTACCCTTACCTTCATCTAACTCTTTTAGTGCTTTTTCCTTCTCTGAATCCTCACTAAATTCAACATAACTTATTTTTATCTTCGCTGGTTCAGTATATTTATCCTTATTTGCTTGATAATAGTTCTCCACATCTTGAGGGTCTATCTTGAGTCTCTTTTCAATCTCTTTACTTATGTAATCCTGAACTACGAGCTGTTTCTTTGTTCTCTCTAAAGTCTGACGTATCTCGGCTTTCTTATCTATACCCAATCTCTTTGCTTTCTCATATAACACCTCAGTTGCCACATAATTACGGATAAATTCGAGGCGCTTGTCCTTTTTGGTCATCTCTTTACGTATCCATTTAGGAAGGTCTGCTAATGCTTTATCTATTTCACTCTGGGTAATCTCACGTTTACCTATCCGTGCCACAACCTCTCCTTTCTTTGTTGATGTATCACCTAAAGAGACTCTTTTAGCCAGTTCATATTGAGCCTGTGAACTCAGTCCTAAGTTTTCTAAAGCCTCAACAATCTTTTGATTCATCTCTTGTATAAATTCTGCATCTTTATCCAGCATCTCTGCACGATAAAATAAAGCGAGGGCTTTTTCATACTGGTATAAATCCATATAAATACTACCCAGGCGATAGCA
>JAGGUG010000092.1 GCA_021158625.1 Candidatus Omnitrophota bacterium
AAGGTATTACCCTTAAGCAATCGCTTGATTCTGACCAAGCAGTGGCGGTCAAAGTGGTTTAACAGAAAACAATACGCCCAGTTTCTTTATGAGGATATCCTTATCCGCCGCTATATTAAAAAGAAACTCTTGCATAGTGGAATCTCTAAGATTGAGATAAGCCGCCTTGGGGATAAGGTTAAAATTGATATTTATCCAGCCAAGGCAGGGATAATTATTGGTAGAAGAGGTCAGGAGATTGACCGCTTAAAAGAGGATATTTATAATTTGATAAAAAGAGATGTTTATATTGATGTAAAGGAAACGAAAGAAGTAGAAACAGATGCCCAATTAATTGCCGAAGGAGTGGCTTTTCAGTTAGAGAAACGGGTTCCCTTTCGCCGGGCAATGAAGAAGGCAATTAGTTCAGCCCTAAGCCAGGGCATAAGAGGAATAAGAATAGTTTGTACAGGGAGATTAGCCGGAGCAGAGATTGCTCGTAGCCAGGGATATCGCGAGGGAAAGATTCCTTTACATACCTTTAAGGCGAATATTGATTATGGATTTTGGGAGGCCCACACTACTTATGGGATAATCGGAGTAAAGGTATGGGTTTATAAAGGGGAAGAGATTAATAAGAAGCTAAACCAAGGTTCTTCTGGCTCAGATAACAAGGATCTGAAGAGACCTGCTTCTTCTCGTAGAAAACCGAATAGTAAAAGTAGCGAGTAGCAAAGTATAAATAGGGGCAACTTCTCTATAGGTATCATTAGGAACAACTTCTCTATCGTTCCTATAAGGAAACCGCCCTTATAAGGAATGAGTAGAGAGAATTATCATAAATGTCTAATGACTAATTAACCTAATTGATCTAAAGAATGTCTAATGACAAATGTCCAATGTCTAAACAATTATTAGTTCACCCCGTTAAATAATTTGCAAAGCAAATTACCCTGTTAAATAAAATCTTTGATTTTCTTTTGCTAAAAGCAAAAGATTTAACAGGGTATTTAACGGAGTCAATTGGACATTGGGCATTGATTAGACATTAGAAATTAGAGCAATTAGACATTGTAGAAATGTTAATGCCCAAGAGAGTTAAATTCCGGAGAAGCCAGCGGGGTCGCCGCAAGGGGATAAGTACAAAAGGTTGCCAGCTTAATTTTGGTAAATATGGTTTGAAAGCAATCGAGTGTGGCTGGTTTAGGGATAATCAGATTGAAGCCGCCCGTGTGGCTTTAACCCGTAAGGTTCAACGGGGAGGAAAGATCTGGATAAGGGTTTTTCCGGATAAACCAGTAAGCAAGAAGCCAGCAGAAACAAGGATGGGTAAAGGAAAGGGGACGCCCGACCATTGGGTTTGCGTAGTTCGACCAGGAAGGGTTTTATTTGAAATAGAAGGGGTTCCTCGGGAGTTAGCCCGCGAGGCAATGCGGCTCTGTGCTCATAAATTGCCTTTTCGAACGGAGTTTGTAGAACGGTAATGAAGCCCAGATTTGCGGAATGAAATGAGCGCAAATCTGCTGGCTGAATTTCCCAGCACTAATTTTCATGGATAACAATGACTGTTTTGTCTGAAGTTATGATATTGTTTAATCTATAAATTAAGTTTGCATCTCAAAAATTAGTGCTGGGTCAATGCGTTCTAATAATCCCGAAATTTCGGGATTATGAACTTATTGAATGAAAGCGAAAGAATTGCGAGAATTAACCAGAGAAGAATTGACGCAGAAATTAGAGGCTTTGAGAAGAGAACTCTTTATTTTAAGACAAAAGATGAAGACAGGGAAGCTTGAAAAGTTTGCTCAAATTAAGCAGATAAGAAAAGATATTGCGCGGGTCTTAACCGTAATGAAGCCCAGATTTGCGGAATGAAATGAACGCAAATCTGCTGGCTGAATTACCCCCACACCAATTAGTGGAATATGTTTTATATCTATTTGCTCAAGAGCAAAAAAGATGAAGGCTTATATATAGGATTTACAAATAGTTTGAAGCGAAGAATTGAAGACCATAATAATGGATTAGTTCTCTCAACTAGGTTAAGAAGGCCATTTGAATTGATATACTGTGAAGGCTATAAATCAGAGAAAGACGCACGAAAAAGAGAAAAAAACTTAAAATTACGTTCAAGAGCCCTTGCACAATTAAAAAAGCGTATTGCAAGTAGTTTGAACTAATTGGTGTGGGGGTTCAATGCGTTCAAATAACTTACGTTGTGCTTCGCACTTCCGTAAGTTATGAACTTATTAAATGAGCAAGCGTAAGGAAAGGACAGGAATAGTAGTAAGCGATAAAATGGATAAAACCAGAGTGGTGAAGGTTATGCGTTTAGTTAAACACCCGATTTATAATAAGATAATCAAGAAGTTTTCCAAACTCAAGGTTGATGACCCAGAGAATAAAAGCAAAATAGGGGAGAAGGTGAAGATTAGAGAAACGCGTCCTTTGTCCAAAGACAAGAGGTGGAGGATAGTAAATGAAACTTAGATTTGCGAAGCACTTCGTGCTTCGCAAATCTATTAGTTGAATTTACCCAGCACTAATTTTTCAGGATGCTTAATCGTAGCAGAAAATTAGTGCTGGGTTCAATGCGTTCAAACAACTTACGTTCACTGCGTTTCGTAAGTTGTGAACTTATTGAATATGATTCAAATGCGCACAATTTTGACAGTTGCCGATAATTCAGGGGCAAAGAAGGTTTCTTGTATTAGAGTATTGAAGCGGGGCAATCGGAAATACGCTTCCGTGGGGGATGTTATTATCAGCAATGTAAAAGAGGTAATTCCGGGAAGTACGATAAAAAAAGGAGAGGTAGTTAGAGGGGTAGTGGTGAGGACAAAGGGCCCGGTTCGTCGAGAGGATGGTTCTTATCTGCGGTTTGATTCTAATGCTGTGATTCTCGTCGATGCCCAGAATAATCCGCGAGGAACGCGGGTTTTTGGTCCGGTTGCTCGCGAATTGCGAGATAGAGGATTTACTAAAATTATCTCCTTGGCACCAGAAGTGGTATAAATGAAACTTAGATTTGCGAAGCACGAAGTGCTTCGCAAATCTATTAGTTGAATTTACCCAGCACTAATTTTTCAGGATGCTTAATCGTAGCAGAAAATTAGTGCTGGGTAAATGCGCACAGCGATTTAGTCTCCTTACGCCGATACCATCGCCTTCGGCGAGCTACGGGGCAGGCAGTCGCCTAAATCGCGTGCTTATTGAATGCTGCAAATAAGAAAAGGCGATTTAGTCATTGCTGTTGCTGGAAAGAATAAAGGAAGGAAGGGAAAGGTTTTAAAGGTTTTTCCTTCCAAAAGGAAAGTTCTTGTAGAGGGGGTAAATATAGTTAAAAAAGCCACTCGTCCAAGCCAGAAAAATCCCCAGGGAGGGATTATTTCGCAGGAGGCTCCCTTAGATATTTCTAATGTGATGCTTTTTTGCCCGAGATGTTCACGAGGAACAAGGTTTAGGACAGAAATTCTTAAAGACGGCTCTAAGATAAGGGTGTGTAAAGGGTGCGGGGAGAAGATATAAATAAAATGAAGGATAAAGAGAAAGAAAAATACATTCCGCGCTTATTAAAAAAATACCGAGAGGAAATAATTCCTCAAATGGTAAAGAAATTTGGCTATAAGAATAGGATGCAGACCCCCTATCTGGAGAAGATTGTTATAAATGTGGGTTCGGGAGAGGGGAGCGCGGTTTTAGACCAGATAGCCAAAGAGCTCGCTCTTATTAGCGGGCAAAAACCTATAAAAACAAAAGCGAAGAAGTCTATCTCTAATTTTAAAATTAGAAAAGGGATGAGCGTAGGATGTAAGGTTACCTTAAGAAAAAAAAGGATGTATGAATTTTTAGACCGTTTGGTGAATGTTGCTTTACCCCGAGTCAAAGATTTCTCGGGGCTAAAGGATGTTTTTGACCAGCAAGGGAATTATACACTGGGTATAAAAGAACAGATTATTTTTCCGGAAATTGACATAGATACAATAGATAAAATACGAGGTATGGATATTACGATTGTAGTTGCTAATAATAAGACCAATGAGGAAGCAAAAGAGTTATTGGCAATGTTTGGAATGCCGTTTAAGACGCGGAATGTGAATAGTCGCGAATAAAAATAGACAAATTCCCGCGAATAGCGTCTCGGAAATTCGCGTTTTGAATTGGCGGAGGTTGGTATCTAAAGTAGCAGAAATTTGCGTCTTGGCGAGGATTAGCCTCATGGCGAAGAAGTGTTTGATTGAGAAACAAAAAAGGACCCCCAAATTTAAAGTCCGTAAGTATAACAGATGCCGTCTGTGCGGGAGAGCACGCGGTTATTTGCGGATGTTTGGGTTGTGCCGAATATGTTTTCGCGAACTTGCCTCTAAGGGAGAGATTCCTGGAGTAACCAAGGCAAGCTGGTAACCCAACTGGCAAAATGCCAGTTGAGAAATTTCAAATCACAAATAACAAGCTCCAAACAAATCACAATTGACCCTGTTAAATGCCACTTCGGGGCAATTTCGCCTCTGGCGGAATTATTTAA
>JAGGUG010000068.1 GCA_021158625.1 Candidatus Omnitrophota bacterium
CAATTAAATAAAGCCCTGAAGGTGCAAAAAGAAGAAGGGGGATTATTGGGGCAAATTTTATTGAAACTCAAATATGTGACCGAAGAGGAGATTGTTACCTCTTTAGCAACTCAATTTGGCTATCCTTATTTGCCTCTCAGCAATTGTGAGATTGACCCCCAGATTATCCAGCTTATTCCCAAAAACCTTGCTTATCAATATTATGTGGTACCGGTAGACAAGATAGATGAGATACTTACCGTGGCGATGGTTGATCCTTCTAATAAATCAGCCATTGAGGATATTGAGTATATTACTAAATGCAAGGTGCAGGCTTTTGTGAGCACATCTACGGATATAAAGAAGGCAATTGAGCATTACTATGGCCCATTTGAAGAGAGATTTAAGAAAAGAGAAGCATCAGAGTTGAGCTTTGCAAAAGCGAAGAAACCCCAAGGGGGGAATTCCAAGCACCAAGCACCAAATAACAAATAAATCACAAGCACCAACTTCCAAACAATTCGTTTGCTAGGGGACTTGCCCAAAAGGGTAAGTATAAATTGAGAAATTGAAAATTCATTGAAAATTGAAAATTTCCGACGAGAGTAACGAGGAGGTTATGTCTTCCTTCAAGCAGCAATTAACTGAACTTCTGCTCAAAAAGAAACTCCTCACTCCTTCTCAGCTAAAAGAAGCAATTAACAGCCAAAAGAAAGAAGGGGGGAAATTAAGCCAGATTTTGGTAAATAAGGGTTATGTAAAACAAGAGGAATTACTCGCTGCCTTAAGCGATATTTTAAATATCCCTCCCTTAGATCTGAGCAAAATTAAGCTCAATCCTGCCCTTTTCAATAAAGATATTCCTCCGAAGATGGTCGAGCAGTATCATTTTATTCCTATCTCTAAAATAGGAAGAACCCTCACGGTAGCCACTGATGACCCTTTAAATATCTTTGTTCTTGATGACTTAAAAATAGCCACCAATTGCGAACTAAAAACAGTAATTACCACTTCTACCCAGCTCTCCGAAGCAATCAAAAAATACTGTCAGCAGTCAAGCGAGGAATCACTGGAAGAGATTGCTCAGGATATTGAGGAACTCAAATTAGAATTAGTTAAGAAGAAAGAAGAGAAGGTTAATTTGCAGGAGTTAGAAAAATTAGCTTACGAGACGCCAATAATAAGAATTATAAATCTGTTGATTTCTGAGGGGGTAAGAAATAGAGCAAGCGATTTACTTGTTGAGCCCCTAGAGAAAGAAACAAGGGTGCGCTATCGCATTGATGGTGTTTTGAGAGAGAGTAAGAGATTCCCTAAAGCGATGCACAATGCCCTAATTAGCAGGATTAAGGTCCTCTCGAATTTGGATATTGCTGAGATGCGCCTCCCCCAGGATGGGAGGTTTAAGGCAAAGGTTGAGAATCAGGAGGTAGATTTTAGGGTTTCGGTTATCCCCTCAGGCATTGGAGAAAAGGTGGCTTTAAGAATTCTGGATAAGACCACCTTAACCCTTGATTTAGATAAATTGGGTTTCGACCCTCAAAATTTAAGGAGGCTAAAGGATGCTGTCCGCAGACCACACGGAATGATTTTAATCTGTGGACCCACCGGCACTGGCAAAACTACCACCCTTTATTCAATACTGAAGTATATTGACTCCCCGGAGAAGAACATTGTTACTGTTGAAGACCCCGTAGAGTATCAACTCCCCGGGATAAATCAGGTTACTTATCGTCAGGATATTGGTTTAACCTTTTCCAGGGCTTTGAGGTCAATTTTGCGACAGGACCCCGATGTAATAATGATCGGTGAAATTAGGGACTATGAAACTCTGGATATTGCTGTTAAAGCTGCGCTTACCGGTCATCTTGTGCTCTCTACCTTGCATACCACTACTGCCTCAGAGGCAATAACCCGAATGCTCGATATGGGAATAGAACCTTTCTTGATTAGCTCCTCTGTAATTGGCGTAGGAGCTCAGAGATTGGTGCGCAAGGTTTGCGAGCGTTGCAGAGAGAAATATTCTACTTCTGAGGGTGTATTTTACCGGGGGAAAGGATGCCCCAATTGCGAAAACACCGGCTACAAAGGACGGGTAGGGATTATGGAGTTTTTGCTATTAACGCCAAAGATAAAAGAACTGATTGCCAATAAGGGCTTAGAAGAGGAGATAAGAAAAGAGGCAATTAAATCAGGAATGCTATCTTTACGAGAAGAGGGACTAAAAAAGGCAAGAGAAGGGATTACTACCTTAGAAGAAGTGATAAGGGTAACGGCGGAATAAGTCACAAGCCACAAGCTACAGGTTACAGGCCAGAAAATAAAAGCTTGCAGCCTGAAGCCTAAAAATGTCTACTCTAAAAGACAAACTAATTAAGCAATTAAATATCCCCCGGATCAATCTTTCTCGTTATAAACTTACCCCTTCTTTAATCAAACTTATCCCGCTTAATTTGGTAGAGAAATATAAAGTTATTCCTGTCTCTAAGATAGGCAATACTCTCACTGTGGCAATGGCCGACCCCTTAAATATCTTTATTCTTGAGGATTTGAAAATAGCCACTAATTGTGAGATAAAAGGAGTCCTTGCTTCTCCTCAAGACCTTTCTGCAGCAATTGAGAAATATTATAAGAAAAAGGAGAAGAAACTTGAAGAGGTTATTGAAGAGGCAAAAGAGGATATTGAGATAATAGAGGAGACTAAAGAAGAGGCGATTGGAGAGATAGCCGAAAGTAGTCGACAGGTGCCGATTATAAAGATGGTTAACCTCATTATTGCTGAGGCTTTAAGGAGCAGGGCATCGGATATCCATTTAGAGCCCTATGAGGATAATTTAAGAGTTCGCTATCGTATTGATGGAAGGTTGCAAGAAAAGATTAAAATTCCTAAGCAAGCCCAGGCGGCTATATTAGCCCGTTTAAAGATTATGTCTAATTTAGATATTACCGAACATCGCCTCCCCCAGGATGGGAGGTTTAGCATAAGGTCAGAGGGTAGAGATATTGATTTTCGAGTTTCTTTTCTTCCGATAAGTTTTGGTGAAAAGGTAGTGCTGAGAGTTTTAGATAAACAGAGCATAAGTGTCGGTTTACAAAATTTAGGGTTTTCGGAGTATTCTTTTCGGAGATTTGAGAAGGGCATTGCCGCTCCTTATGGGATAATACTGATAACCGGCCCCACTGGTTCGGGCAAGAGCACCACCCTCTATTCTATTTTAAACCGCCTGAATACAGCTAATAGAAATATTATCACTATAGAAGACCCTGTTGAATATCAATTAGAGGGAATTACTCAGATTCCTACCCAGCCGGATATCGGTTTTGATTTTGCTCAGGGGCTGAGGTCGTTGCTCAGGCAAAATCCAGATGTAATTATGATTGGCGAGATTCGCGACCAGGAGACCGCCGATGTAGCAATCAAGGCCTCTTTAACCGGGCAGTTAATCTTTTCCACTCTGCACACCAATGATGCCGCCAGTGCATTTACACGTCTGATTGATATGGGCATTGAACCCTTCCTTCTTTCTTCGGCAGTGGTGATGGTTGTAGCCCAACGTCTGACAAGAAAGATTTGCCCCTATTGTAAAGAAGAAGTCAAGATACCATCTTCTGTTTTAAAACGGGTAGGTTTAGAAGGATACTCTGGAAAATTTTATCAGGGAAAGGGTTGCCCAAGATGCAATAATACTGGTTATTATGGCCGCTCAGCGGTTTTAGAGGTTCTGCTTGTTGATGAGAAAATAAAAGAGATGGTTATCAGAGGCTCTTCGGCGGATAAGATAAAGGAGTATGCTATCTCCCGAGGAATGCGAACTCTCTTAGAAGATGGTCTTGAGAAAGTTAAACAGGGTGAGACGACACTGGAAGAAGTGATAAGGGTAGCAGGAGATTGAAGAAAATCTCAAATCACAAATTCCAAATCACAAACAAATCACAATCACCAAAATCTCAATTGACCCCGTTAAATAAAATCCTTTGGATTTTAATTTGCGGAGCAAATTATTTAAGGGGGTGAACCCAAACAAAAATAACAAGAAAATGCTTTTAAGTAGTTGTTTTGGTCATTGGTTATTGTAATTTGGTGCTTGGTGCTTGGAATTTCCCCGTTTGGGCCGATAGTCCAGTTGGGAGAACGCCTGGTTCGCAATCAGGAGGTCGGGGGTTCGAATCCCCCTCGGTCCACCAAATTTCGCCTTC
>JAGGUG010000087.1 GCA_021158625.1 Candidatus Omnitrophota bacterium
CTCGCGCAGTAATTGCGTCTCATACTGATTGACCTTACAACCAAGGGTTTTGAAGGTGATGGTCATTTTTTAAGCTACAGGCTTCACGCTGCAAGCTGCACGCTTCAGGCTAAAAAATTCCAAATAAAATCCCCAATTCCAATGCGGGTTTGGAATGAATTAGAGTCCTTTAAAATAAATGTTTCTGAGGATTTTCTTGTTTTACTAGAACAATAATTTTGTCAATTAATCTTTTAGCTGTTTTTAAAGAAGATTTTGCTTCTTGAGAAGTTATGTGATTTTTAGACTCATAGATGAAATTATGTCTTTGCCTTCTCATTCTATTAAATCTAACAACAAGGGTATGATATTCCTCACACCGAGCACTAATTTTGTAAATTCAACAATGGTTTTGTGAGAGTGCTTTGCTGTTGGCAGATATCCCCTTGAATACATAAGAGCCTTACTTGCTCTAATCATTGAGTGATAAGCAATGGCAAAGCTCCATGTTAAATCAATCTTAAGATTTGCCTTAGGTGTCTTCAAATCTTTTAATGAACCTTGCAATTGAGTTGATATTTGTTTGAAATCCGGCTTTTGCCTTTTTATGAGATTACCTTTCAAAAATCTTTCGTAACCCATTCTCGTCTCCGATAAGCATAATTTTTTTATCTCGCAAAATCTCTAAAATAAAAGGCTCTTTCTCTGCAACTTCTTTTTTGAATGCCTTCAACGAATAGAGCTTATAATTTATCTCGCGTTGTAATTTTCCCTCTACTTTATCCAACCTTTTAATTAACTCATCCTCATCTGGATTGCCTATAATAACAAGGTCAATATCAGAAATATAATTTTCTTTTGCTTTAGCATAAGAACCATAAATAAAAGCAAACCTTACGCCCTTTATTTCTTCCAAGATTTCTTTTATACTGCCTTTAATGCCTATAGTTTTAAAAATTATACTTTTTAACTCTTTGTACAGAGGGTAATTTTTATTTACTTTGAAATATCGGGCATTAGCCCTATACTCACTTTCTAAAATACCTTCCAAAACCAGATTATTAAGAGTGCGTTGAAATATACCCGGCTTCTTATCCAGAATTCGGCCAATTTCCTGCATATAGAACGCTCTATCAGGATTGGTAAAAAATAATTTTAATAATTCTGCTCTATTTTTTGTTAGTAGTTTCATTATGCAAAACTCCTATATTTGTATTCTCTTTGCATACAATTATATGCATTTTGCATAGAAATGTCAAGATTCATTAACAAAATTCAAGATTGCCATCATTGCAATCGCTGCAGTGTCCGTTTTTAATACTCTCTCACCTAAATCAACAAGGACCACTCTATTTTTTTCAGCGAGGTCAATTTCTGATTTAGCAAATCCCCCTTCGGGACCGATAAAGAAAATAATGTTTTTTGCTTCTCGCAAAGAGATATCTTTGAGCCCTTTTCTTTCACCTATGAGAGAAGGCATCAGGGCTAAATCATATTTATGGGTTGTAACCATTAAATCTCTAAAACTTCTTATTTCTCCAATATAAGGTGGCTTTGTTCTCCCGCACTGTTTACAGGACTCAAGAGCAATCCTTCGCCATCTTTGTAGATGCAACCTTTCTTTTTCTTTAGGAGGGCGGACAATCGTCCTCTGGCTAATCATTGGGATAATCCCCGAAACTCCCAACTGTGTTGTCTTCTCAATAATGTCTCTGAGTTTTGCCTTTTTGGGAATTGCTTGCGCCAGGGTTATCTTTACCTTCTCCTCCCTTCTTCTCTCCTTAACTTTTTTAATCTCTATCAATGTCCTTTGCGAAGAAATTTCTTTGATAACTCCGTAATATTCTCTTCCCTTGCCATCAAAGACAACAACCTCCTCTTTCTCTCTCAACCGCAGGACACGGGTTAGATGATTATTTTCTTTGCCGCTCACAAATATCTCTTTTTCGCTAATATCCTCTGGAGGGACAAAAAATCTACTCATTTCCCCAACAATATCTTCACCCCCAAGCCAAAGATAAAAATCCCACAGATGCGCTGAAATATCAGATAGATTCTTTGCCTATTCAGGAATATCTTGGGAAAGATGGCTGAGAAGATTGCCAAGATAAGCAAAGGAGAGAAGAAACTGCCCAAGCCAAAACAGAGGATGTAAAAAATTCCTTGCCACCAGTGTTTTATAATTAAGACGAGATAAGAAAAAATTCCCAATAAAGGCAGACAGGGCAAAACAGAGATAAAAAAACCGGTAGCAAAAATTCCTCTATCTTTTTTGACAATATTTCTGTGTAGAAAAGAGCAAAAAGGCATTCTATTCTCTTTACCTAAAAAAATAAGAATCCCTAAAAGAGCAATAAATATCCCTCCAAGCCAAAAGAGGTGTCTCAGCCCTTGATTATAGGATAGCGCCCTCTCGCCTAATAAACCGACGAGAAGTCCCAACAGTAAATAAGCAACGAGTTTGCCGGCCCAAAAAGAAATCCAAGCCTTTATCCCTTCTTGAACACTGGTCTTTGTAGAGACAACATAGGGAATAAAAAAAGGGGCGCACTGCCCCACACAAGGTCCCCAGTTTAGAATTATCCCGCTTGCAAAGAATATCCAGGCATTATGCATTTTATATAGTATTGGATTTTATTCGATACTTGATTACACACATTGAAAACACCTGCCCGCCAATCTTGGCAGGCGGGGATTACAGCGATTGGCAACGCAAAGTTTATCTATGTAATCGTGGTTTTAACTTGTGCCCATGAGGGTATC
>JAGGUG010000079.1 GCA_021158625.1 Candidatus Omnitrophota bacterium
AAGCCCAACCCGATTTGGAAATCTCTCCTGATTTATTAAATAAAATTGCTGATAAGCATAATATAAACCGAGCCTCTCGCGATTGGAGTGTTTTGCAAGAGATTATATTTGGCGAGATTGGGAAGGGGGGCGTGCCGCGGGGCTTCAGGCAACAGGCTTCACGCTTCACGCCAAAGTCTAAAGAGCATTCTAAAAAGTTAAATGAGGTAATAAAAATTCCCTCACCTGCCCCTGTGGAAATTAAAGAGCCTGCCGAGGTGGAAGAATCCACCTCGGTTTTTCATATCTTAGATGATATAACCCGTTCCTATGATTTTCGCGCCTCTGATGCTGATAAGCAGTTAACCAAAGAGGTGTTAGAGGTACTTATTCCGGCAATTGTGAGATTCCAGAAGGACCACCTTGATAAAGATAAAAAATTAACCTTTGTTATTGGTAGGGATACTCGCTTATCTTCACCAAGAATCCATAAGGAGGTTGTAAGAATATTACAAAATTTAGGCATAGATGTGATTGATATTGGTCTGGTTACTACGCCGATGGTTTATTTTGCCTGCCAGCTCTATAATGCCCCAGGACTGATGATTACCGCTTCTCATAATCCGGCTCTCCAAAATGGTTTGAAGCCGGTTCTGCTTACCGACGAAGGAGTGCGTAACCTTTCATCTCCCGAGATCAAACACATCAGGGATTTAGCCAAGAAGATTGCCAATAAAGAGATTGTTGTTTTTGAATCTGGGAGCAAAGGTAGTTACAAAATAGTAGACGCTGAAGAATTCACTAAGAAATATGTAGATATGATTATCGGAGCAATCTATACTTTAGGACCTAAAAAATGGATAGAAATAAGGGATAAATTTGGTTTAGAGAAAGCGATAGAAATAGCGAACCAAGATTTTCCTGAAAAAGTCAAGCAAGGTCCATCTTTAAAAGGTCTGAAGATAGTGATTGACCCTGGCAATGGTAGCGCTGGTGAACCATTAAAGATGGTTTTGGAAAGATTAGGAGCAGAGGTGATTGGTATAAATATGCAACCAGATGGAAATTTCCCCAATCATTTGCCCGACCCTACAGTAGCCAAGAATATGGACCAGGCTTATAGAAAACTAAAAGAAGAAAAGGCAGACATTGCTATTGGTTTAGACAACGATGGAGACCGAATCGGAGCAGTAGCAGATATTGACGGGAAGAGATTGGACCTGCAAGGAGACCATATCTTAGGAAGCTTCCTTGATTATATCTTGGAAGAATTCCCCGGAACAAAGATTGTCTGCGATGTAAAGGCAAGTGTTAGCCTTAAAGAATATGTAGAAGGGTTGGGTGGGGTTTATGTTGAGGAGAAAACCGGGCATACCAATATTAAAGATAGAATGAGAAAAGAAGGAGCAATTTTGGGTGGAGAACAATCAGGCCATATCTATCCAGGATGGAATGGGAAAATCGGTTTCTTTGATGATTCTATCCAAGCTTCTCTACTTTTCGTGTTATCCTTAGCCAAAGTCAGAGGAGATGTAAAGGAATTATTAAGTAAACTTCCTCCCTGGTATTTTAGTCCTGATATAAGACCTCCTTATTCAGAAGAACTGCTCAAGGAGCTCAACGGAGATATTTCTCTTGCCAGAAAGAAAGTAGGAGAATCAATAATTAAGGAATTTAAAGAAAAAAGGAACCTAAGGATTTCCCGGCTGGATGGGTTTAAGATTTATTTTGCCAGAGAGGGTAAGGAGATAGGTTGGGCGTTGGTAAGATTTTCAGGAACCGAGCCGGTTATCTCTTCGCGTATAGATGCCCCGAAAGAAGAGGATTATAAATACATTGCTAAAGAGATTTATGGTTTCTTAAAGGATAATAATCTAATAAATCTTGATGCCCCTGAATACGGTTCAAGGGAGTATTTTGAGGAGAATTTTAAGCCACTTTTAGATAAGGCAGAAGTTGAAGAAAAATCTGAAACCTATGATGGAGGTTTTGGAGTGTCTCTGCTCGTTCCTGCTCACTTACTTAATGCAATTGTGAATATTGTAGATAGAATAGGATTCTGGCGAGAAGAAAGGGCGCGGAGAAGGTTTTTAGAGGAAATAAAAAGAGATTTAGTGGCGGGAAAACTTGGAACGGCGGCCGAAAATGATGCCAGCGGCAATAACAAGGAGAGAATTTATTCCCCAGAAGAAAAGCCAGAAAGTAGTAGACATTTCACCTCCAACAAAACTTATTTTTCAAATGCTAAGGATATAATAATACAAATTAGTGAAAAAATCCATCCACCAACAAAAATATTTACGTTGAAATTTTTAGAGAGTAGATTAGATAAAACTAAAACAATAAATGAACCTTTGCCCAAATCTAATATAGTCTTTGATAAAATTTCCAGTTGTTTTTCATTAAGTTTCATCTCGAAAAAAATCCTACCACAATTTTCATCTTTTGTCAAGCGGGAAAAAGAAAAATTTGGAATTTATGACGGAAGTTTTGGAGTGTTTTTAGGCGTTCCTTTTGATTGGAAAACCCTCAAAAACGCTGGAAGTATAATTGGATTTTTGAGAGATGGGAAGAAAAAAATAGACAAAACCGCAGGAACTTTGTCTATTGAAAAGAGCGAAATAGAACTATTTGACAGAAGATTTAATGAGCTGGCCGATGCTTTAAGCGGTATTGCTCAATCCCGAAAAGGACAAGGCATCCCCCTGCAAAGACAATCAGAATCAGAAGGACAGCCATTAGAGTACTCATTTTCACCTCACTATTCGTTAATATCTCCAGAAACTATAAATCCTAATAGCAAGAGAAAAGCTGCAGATACAATTATAGAAGATTTAATTCCTGGTGAGAATTCAGCAAAAAATTTACTTGCAAAAGCCGCTGCCAGAATAACCAATGGAGAATTCTCGCAAATCAAAGCCCAACCCGAAGAAATCACCCCTGATTTATTAGAGGAAATAAAAAGAGATTTAGCGGCGGGAAAACTTGGAACGGCGGTCGAGCCAGAAAGTGAGAGATACCTTAACGATGAGCGGGCTTGGGATGGCTTAAGTGATATTTCCGAACCCGATATTGATCAATTAAGAACCAAAGAAAGACCCCTGTTAAGGAAAACAAAAGAGTCAGAAGTGTTAAAGTTGCTGTATCTGGCATATCAAACACCTCCTTTTATTTTACTTCTTGGGCAAAGGCAAATACCCAGGATAATAAAAATGATAATTGCCCATGCAAGTAGCCCTCTAAACATTTTGGGGAATTCTATAAAAAACTTGCTGGCAAAGGCAGCAGCTATTGTAATGCAGAGGATATTTGAAACTAAGTGGGCAGTATATTCTCTTCTTCGCTCTGTAAAAAATACCTTTTCCATATCGAAAGGGATATTATCACGATTTTCATCTTTTGTCAAGAGGTTTAGAATTTCCGACAAATCTGAACAAATATCCTCTCGCTTCCTTGCTCGCAAAGATGCGAGTTCTGAAGTTCGCAATGCTGTCAATGAGATACTCACCCGCCTCAAAGCCCAACCCAATTTGGAAATCTCTCCTGATTTATTAAATGAAATTGCCGATAGGCATAATATAAACCGAGCCTCTCGCGATTGGAGTGTTTTGCAAGAGATTATATTTGGCGAGATTGGGAAGGGGGGCGTGCCGCGGAAGTGGGATAAAAACGATAAAAGCAGAGAAGCCGATAAAGAACTTTTGGGCGCAAACAAAGGAAAGTTTGACCCCTGGAGGAGATACTACAATCTTTGGCGTTGGTTAGTCAAGAGCTTAGATTTGCACAAACAAACAGGCATTTATCTTATACCCGGCCCAGACTTTGTTCCCCTAAAGGCTTTAGTAGATAGAGGAGATTATAACGGCAAGCTCATCGGGGTAAATATTGATAAAGAGATTGGAGAAAAAGGAGACAGAACAATTTATACCTTGAAAGCGGCTATGCACAAAATACGCAGTTTGTTCTCTAAACCCGAAGAGTTATTAGGAAAGAAATTAAAAACTTCGCCGGATTTACAGATTTATGAAAACTTCATCAATATTTGTAGAGATGCGCGGGATATAAAAACAATAGCAGAAAGATTAAGATTCCTCAAGGAACAAGGGTTGCTTACGGCAGAAAAGGTAGATTACATAGTTCTTAAAGGAATAGGATGGTTAAAATTAGACAAAAAAGAGGATATAGAGAAATATGTGGAGGAGATATGCGAGAATCTGTTGAAAGAGGGAGGATTTATCATAATTTGGGAGACAGCGCCTCTTTATTATGATACTGATGAGCGAATAGGAGGAATTTATAGGAGAGTCCAGAGAAGAAATGAAGTATTTTTAAAGGTTTTAGAGGAGAGATTAAAGCCTGTAGAGATTCCTCAAAGAATAAAAGAGAGTTTTGCCGCTGACAGGTTTTCCGATTTTGAAATCTTAGGAAACGATAGAATTCTGACCACTTCGCCAGGATTTAAAATTTACACAGCTGAAACCCCTTCTCAGAGAGCCGAGATTCTAAAAGGGCACAAGGATAAAGGGAAAAACACTCCCCAACTCCAGGTTGCCCTGGATGTCCTTGATTTAAATAAAGCAATAGAGATAGCCAAAGACTCAGTTAAAGGCGGGGCAGATTGGATTGAAGTTGGTACACCTTTAGTTAAATCTGAGGGGATGAAGGCAGTTCGAGAGTTAAGAAAGCTCTTTCCCGATAAGACCATCGTTGCTGATTTAAAGACCGCTGATGTAGGAGCACTGGAAGTAAAGATGGCTGCAGATGCCGGGGCAGATGTAGTTGCTCTACTTGCCGCGGCAGAGGACTCTACCATTATTGATGCTGTCCGCAAGGCAAAGGAGTCAAAGGTTAAGATAATGGTTGACCTTCTGGGTTTTGACGAGCCATTAGAGAGAGCAAAGCAGCGAGCCAAGGAATTAGAGGCAATGGGTGTGGATATTATTTGCTATCACATTCCTATTGATGAGCAGATGAGAGGCAAAGAGGTTTCACCTGTCACCGTGCAAGCATTGGCTGAATCTGTCAGTGTTCCTATTGCCGTAGCCGGTGGTTTGAATGTCAAGACCGCAGGCAAATCAGTAGAGGCCGGGGCGAAGATAATCATTGTTGGTGGGGCAATAACCAAGGCAGATGATGTCCAGAAGGCAACCCGTGAGATTAAGGATGCGATTGAGAAAGCAAAGCCTTTCTTGATTGCCAAAAAGACCCCTGCTTTTCAGATTATTCAAGAAACCGTGGAAGTTTTATCTGAGCATGCAACAAAGGTTGCCCGAGAATTAGAGGAAAAAGAGATAAACGAGTTTTTGAGTCTACTGGGAGACAGCCGACGTATTGTTGTTGCGGGGGTCGGCCGGAGTGGTCGGGTTGGCAAGATTATTGCTAATTGGCTGAATAAATTAAATAAGAGTGTGTGGGTAGTTGATGTTGGTGATGAGAATATCCCTGAGGACTTTGGCCAGAAAGAGGGCGATTTGTTTATTCCCATTTCTGCCTCCGGGAACACAGCCTCTATTGTTGCCTATACTGAAATCATTCGTCAGAAAGGAGCCAAAGTCGTTGCTTTTAGCACTAATAAGCAAGGCAAAGCATGGGATAAGGATAAAGATTTGGTTGTGAGGGTTTCCGGTAGGACAAAGGAGGATTGGTTGAAAGAGGGAGAGAGGGATGTCGCTCAGCGAGTGCCTCTGGGCACGCTCTCGGAATTTGGCACCTATATTCTTGGTCTGGCGATTATTCAAGCGGCAATGGAGAAAAAGGATGCCCGATTTGTTAAACAGATGCTCATCGACATCGGCACTGATTTGAAGGGATTAATTCCTCAGATAGAGAAACAGAAAGATAAAATTGAGCAGGCCGTAGAAGAGATATTGAGGACAAAATGGAAGGGTAGTTATGTGGCGCTTATTGGCTATGGAAGAGTATACCATTTAAGCAAGATGTTTGAGCAGAGGATTAAGGAAACAAGAGGATTAAAGGCGATGGTTACTGGTGACCTCGTAAAGGTAGAAAAAGGAGATGCAGCAATTCTTTACAGCCTTTTAGGAGACATAGAAGAGGTGAGCAATGCCGCTGATTATCTTAGCCAGGAGGTCGGGTTAGTTCCTATATTCTTCAGCGCTGGTGATATTGATTGGGCTGATAGGTTGGAGAAAGAAGGCAGACTTCTACATATAAAAGTTGGTGGAAAAGTTAAGGAAGATAGAAAAGAGATAGGGTTTGAATCCTGGTTTGCTCGTCAGTTTAAAACAAGAGAGAAGAAAGCAACGCCAGAAGATAATCTTGCTGAAGTTCGTCAGTTCGCCGTAAACGAAGGCATCTTTGCCGCAGTTATGAAGAGATTGGGGTTAAAAGAAAAGGATCTTTTGCATGTTGATGCAAAGTTAGAAGCCAATATATTAGGAATTTTAGCGATGTTGGCAGTTGTCTCGGGACTAAGCGGCAGTTCTCTAATCGCCGGGATAATTAGCGCTGTTGTTATCACCGGGATACTGTATAAATCAGCAAATAAACTGCGGGGTTCACCGCAAAACGAACTTTTAGATATTCCACCGCCTAAGAAACTTGAAAGTGAAGGGCCCGAAAACGGGGCAGAGAAATCTGCCTTGTTTTCTTCTATCGGTGAACAGGTTTGGAATGGTTCAAATGGTAGCGTTCAAGTCCGATCCAAATCGAAATACCGACAACAATGGCTATGGCGGTTATTAAAGATAAAACAAGCATTTTATTCTCCTTATGTTTCTTTTATGTCTTTTTTGAATGGATTATCTGCAAAAATAATTCCAGTTAAACTCTCTCTTCTCTCTTGGTTAAAGAATATCTCTTTTATTCCAAAAAGAAGTTTATTACAAACTAAAACCTCTGTCAATGAAATTCTACATAGGTCCGACAAATCTGAACAAATATCCTCTCGCTTCCTTGCTCGCAAAGATGCGAGCTCTGAAGTTCGCAATGCTGTCAATGAGATACTCACCCTCCTCAAAGCCCAACCCGATTTGGAAATCTCTCCCAATACTCCGCTGATAGTTGAAGCAGCATGGGATATTCCTGGTGAAAGAGTTAATGACTCTAGCCACCAAATATCGGCTCCCCTTAATGATACAGACACCGTTGTCGGATTATTAAAAGGAAATTCAATATTAGATATAGGATGCGGAACAGGAATTCAGGATATCCTTTTAGCAATTGAAGGTTACCGAGTAGTAGGTGTAGATATATCATCTACCCAGATTGCTCAAGCCAGAGAGTATAGAAAGAAATTAGCTGCACCTCTCAAAGAATCTAATGAATCGACTTATGAGGCTATAGCTTTCGAAGAGGACACTTTACTATCAACTGAAAATCCTAAATATTTCTTGAAGCATAGAATGTTCGAACCTTATCGTCATTTTAGTTTAGAAGGCCCTTCTGTGATTCAGCATCGCTCTTCTCGTACTTATGAAGCCGATGAAATTAGGCAAGCAGGAAGCCGTCTTTACTTTTTACCTGGTAATTTTGCAGATAGTAAAAATCAAGAGCTTGAAGAGAAATTACTTCAAACATTTTCGCAATTTGATAACATCATAATGATGGGTTCAATTTTCTATTTTGAACCACTTCTTGCGCTAAGAAGAATTAGTAGCTTGTTATCTAATGGTGGAAGATTAGTAATTTATACATCAGATGTGCATTTGGAAGACAGATTTGTTGCTTGTTCTAAACAAGGCCAAGAGATTTCAAGTCGCTGGATGAGCTTTAAACATTTTGAAGAAGATAATTTCAGCAAAGATACAAATTTGAGATTAACCACCTTTGCAAAATTGGCCCAAGCGTGTGGATTTGAACAAATTAAAATGTTTATGAATCCTGAAGACGGAGGCACTTATTATGTATTAGAGAAAAAGGGTGATTATAACCCAGGTAGGGTTGAGGAATTATTTAGTATTAGCCCTACTATGACTAAAGAGGGGGTATTTAATCTCATTGGAGAACTATTTGAGATTTACTTAAAGAAGGCAAAAGAGGTATCTTACTTGATTAGGATTTATTCTCCTTCTTATGCGGATAAGTTAGAAGAAAATATAACTAAATTAGAGGGTTATTTACAGGAGGAACTTGCGCTACCTCCCGCTAAATTTGATGATTGCTTTGAAAAATTAGATAATATAAATAGATATTTAAATCACTATTTAGGTGTAGTTCACAGTGAGCAAGATTATGACTTTATTTATTATGATGTAGTTTATCCTTTTGGAAAATGGGTGAGCCAAGAGGTCAAGAAAGGGACTACACCGACATTGTCTGATGAAGAAAGTAAATTGTTAGAACTCATTGAAGCTGCCAAGCAAAAAGGGCTAAAGGGGTCTCCTAAACAGATCAGAAATATTTTAAGTCACACGATCCTCAAGGAAGATTCTCTTTTTTTCTACCGAGAAACTGATAAAATGTCCATTCAAGAAAAAATGATGCGTAAGACCTTAGCTAGAAACATCTTATTTAAAATAGCCGATGGATCTGAAACCTATGATGGAGGTTTTGGAGCATTTTTAGGCATTCCTTTTGATTGGAAAACCCTCAAAAACCTTAAGAATAGAATTAAAGGATTTTTAGGAGAGGGCTTCACGCTCCCCCGTGAAGCTTCACAACAGGGCAGGCAATCCTACGGGGCAGGCATGCTAAAGTTCAAAAAGCAAGAAGTAGAAGAAATTAAAGAAGAAGATTTAGATGGAAATTTAGCGGCGGGAAAACTTGGAACAGTCGAAGCAGAGAGTAGTAAATATCTTAACGATGAGCGGGCTTGGGATGACTCAAGTGATATCGCTCGAGCCCAAACCATATCAGAATACCTATCATTATTATTGTCAAAGTTACTAAAGCTGTCATCTTATATAAATAAGGCAATCACCAGAGCCTGGAATAGATTGATAGCGGCTCTTGAGATTAATCGCCTACGACTATCTGTCCAGAATATCTTTTCCATATCAAAGAAAAAATTATCACAAATTGAGAGATCTGTCAAGCCCGAGGAGCTAAAAATTCCCTTATCTGCACCTGTGGAAATTGAAGAGCTTGACGAGGTGAAAAAATTCGCCTTGCTTTCTTTAGATAATAAAAAAGAGAAAAAAGGTGATAAAAAAACAGAGAAAGTTTCTTTTAAAACTTCCTCTGTTCGCAATGATGATGAGAATCTATTACCGGAAGAAAACGAAGAGCGTGCCGACTATAGTCCAAAATTGGCCAAAAAGATAAGTTTATTTTACCGAAGAGTGAGAGAAATGCTGTTTAACCCGCCAGCGCTGCACGAAGACTATAAAGAAAAGAAAGATACCCAAACCTCCCAGCATAAGATATACAAAAAGCAGATTACGGTCAACAATAGACATCTTCCACTTACAATTACTGAACCCAAAGCAATTTTAGCAACATCAAAAGAGAATTTTGATAAATCCTCAAGCTGGACGCTATTAAACTTTAAGTACTTACTTCCCATTTCAGAAGGAATTTTAGCACAGATTGAACACATTGTCAATAAAATTCTACATAGGTCCGACAAATCTGAACAAATATCCTCTCGCCTCCTTGCTCGCAAAGATGCGAGCTCTGAAGTTCGCAATGCTGTCAATGAGATACTTACCCGCCTCAAAGCCCAACCCGATTTGGAAATCTCTCCTGATTTATTAAGGGAAGTTGCCGATAAGCATAAAGTACCCAAGGATTCTCCTGATTGGAGAATTTTCCAGGAGATAATAAAAGGTGGTATTGCTAAAGGTGGTGTGGCGCGGAAGAGGAGTTTCTTCTCTAAAGAAGATATAAGAGAACAAAAGATAGCTTTTGCTATGCTCAAGCCCGATGCCGCGGAATATACTGAGAGTATTATCGATGATTTGAGCAAAGCCGGATTTGAGATTGTTTTACGAATAGAGCGTGAGCGTTTAAATAAAGAAGTAGTTGAAAAATTCTATGCCGAGCATAAAGGGAAGGACTTTTTTGCGTCTTTGGTTGATTATGTCGGCTCAGGCAGAGTTACGCTCCTTGTTTTAAAAGGCGGGAAAGAGGCTTATAAGCAACTGAGAGATATAGTTGGCCCATTTGATGGCTCAAAAGAGGGTAGTCTTCGCAATAAATATGGAGTTGAGTTCACGCCAGTTGTGGCCAAGAATAAAATTCACGCTTCAGATTCATTTGAGGGTGTATTAGAAGAAATGAAAATAGTATTTTCTAAAAAAGAACTTTTAAAAGTATTTTCGCAAGAAGCGTTGGATTTAATTTATAGAAAGCCAGAGTTTGAGATAAAAAATGCAGGAGGATTTACCCGGGGATTAATTAAACAGTTTAATGGGAATCGCTTGGATGAAGTACTGAAAAAGTTAAATATAATTAATAGCAATGAAAAGCTTCTTTCTTATGAAGAAGTTGAAGGTTGGAGAGTGGGTGGAGCAGAAACATATATTGCTTTTGCCAAGGTTAGGTTAAGAGATATTAATGGCAATGAATACGAAAGACCATTTATTGCTAAGGCAATAATAACGACACCGATAAAAGAAGTAGTAGAAAGCTGGCTCCGCCGAAGAGAGATACTTCAGAAAATGGGAGTAAAGATTCCCAAATTGTATGCCTATCATAGTGGCACAATGTATCTGGAGGATATTCCTTATACTGCAAAAGAGGTTTTGAATGAAGCAGAAGGTGAAAAGAGAGAGATTTTAATAAGAAAGTTAGCATATATAGCTGCAGCCTTAGATACAGCAGGATTTCGTCCTTTAGGTTTTTTGCGAGATTTACGCAGTGATGGAGAGGAATTTTATTATGCTGATGTGGGAGAGGATTTAGGAGAGCCCTCCGGAGAACCTAATGAAATAAGCAGGAATCAATTGATGGAAATATTTAAATCGGACTCCGAGAGAAAACTTGCTATTCATTATTATGCTATTGAAAAGATCCGTCAGAAAGCCAATTTAAATTCTGCTGAGCCACGCTACATAAGCGAAAAGAAGGAGAGGAAAATAAGGGAGCTAAAAATTCCCACATTTCCGAAAGTTGAACTTCCCGAAAAGACGGGGCATTTGCCTCGCCTTTCTTATATAGGTGATATCAACCACATCAAGAAAACGCTGAAGGCAACCCCGGTTAAAGAAGTCATTCGCAGTGCCCAATTCAAGGTATTGACTAATGAGGATTTAGATTTTGTGATAAGAATTGCCAGGTCTAAAGAAGATACTGCTAATATTTTCCGCAGTTGGAGCGAGTTTGGTAGATTAGAGAGAGAAGAACCAGAGCAATTTAATAAGTGGGTAGCGCGAGTTCATCGTGGAAAAGAGAAGGGAACTTGGATATTTAAAGACAGATTGCAGAATTCAAAGGCTGTTTGGGGTGTAAAAGAATTATATGATGTGGATATTTTAGAAGAGGATAAAGATGGTGGAATTCATCCTCAAAGAGTAAAGAAATTATTCATTCAGAAGAAAGCAGATAGAACTTTAGCCGAAGCCCTAAAATATCATTATCAAAGAGGAGAAATAGACACAATAAGAGAAATATTAAATCAAATCATCAAAAAGACGCAAGAAGAACTCTGGGAATATGGTGTTTACGATATGACCTTTTCATTCCCGGTTAATTGGGGAGTTGATTATTTAGAAAATGGAATTGATGTTCGTCTGTTTGACTTCTGGGAGATAACCACAGACGAAGAGGAAGCACTTCAAAATTTACAAGAGAAGATTGGGCAAGGATTTCAGTCAGGTTTCAACTGGGAAATAATGGCTGAAACACATCCTTTATCAATTATTAACTTGACCGATAAAGATATAGCTAAATGGTTCTTAGATAGAATTAAACAAGAATTTAGTTTAGAAAAATTTGAAGAGTATTGGGAGAGGAAAGGTGAAAAAGTAATAGAGGAATTTGAGAAGCAGATGGAAGAGAAGGAGAGAGAAAGCGGAAGGGCATTGAAGGGTGTAGGCGAGCAAAGATATGGAGCGTTTTTAGGCGTTGCTATTGATTTGGAAACCCTCAAAAACGCTGGAAATAGAATTAAGGGATTTTTAGAAGATGGGGAAGAAAGGGGCAAGCTAAATAGAATTGGCCCAAAGCCTCTCCTTAAAGCAAGAGCGGATGCCACCATTGTAGTAAATGGGAAACCTGTTAACTGGGAAAGGTGTGTTTATAATGCTGGGGCGATAAGGATGGACGGGATAACCTATGTTCTTTATCGCGCCCTGGGATACGATGGAATATCGAGGATTGGGCTCTGGTGGAGCAAGGATGGAATTCATGAGGATGGAAGATTGGATTATCCTATATTTGTGCCTGAACAAGATTATGAAATGCCGAATGAACCAGAGGTACGAAGGAAAAGCCAGATAGAGGAGTTTGGTATGGTACGTGAGGTTGGAGGAGTTGAAGACCCACGACTAACAAGAATCGGAGATTATATCTACATGACCTATACTGCATATGGAGACATTCCCCAGATTGCTTTAGCCAGAATAACAGTTTCCGATTTTCTTAACCATAATTGGCAAGGATGGGAGAGAAATGGACCGGTTTATCCTAACTCTAAGGATAAAGATGCAATTTTGTACCCAGAAAAATATGAAGATTATGTAATTATATTCCCGGAGTTAGTTAAGGGAAAATACGCATTGTTCCACAGAATTGCTCCGGATATGCAGATTACCTATACAAACCAACTAACAAATCCCCTGGGCAAAACGTTTATGAAACCAAGAAATGGAATCTGGGATGGAGCTAAGATTGGAGGTGGCGCTCCACCAATTAAGACCAAATACGGTTGGCTCAATATTTATCATGGAGTTGATGAGAAAAATGTTTATCGTTTAGGTTTGTTCTTGACCGACCTTAAAAACCCGGAAAAGATTATTTATCGTTCGCAAGAACCAATTCTTGAGCCGGAGAAAGATTATGAAGTTAATGGCTGGGTTCCCAATGTTGTTTTTACCTGTGGTGCTGTTCCAGCGGACAAAGATTCAAATGAAATCTTGGATGAAAATGATAAGATTTTTGTTTATTACGGTGCGGCAGATGAAGCGATAGCAGTTGCCTCGGCAAAGGTTGGAAATCTCCTTCCCGAAGAGATAAGAGAGAGTGTAAAAGAGAAAGAATTTCTGATAAGAAATGCAGAAGAAATTGTTAAAGAACCCGAAAAGACGGGGCATTTGCCTCGCCTTTCTCTTTTCAAATCCCTGCTCGTGCTAATGGCGATGGGTTCTCCGTTGCTCAAGAATGAAGCGAAAGATGAGGACATATTTCTTGTTTTTCCCTTTAGCTTTGGGATGCTCGGAAATATTGCAGATAAAATAAAGACTTGGTGGAGTGATAGGGAACGAGAGAGGCTTTTGGAGGAAATAAAAAAAGATTTAGCGGCGGGAGATCTTGGAGCGGCCGAACCAGAAACTGAGAGATACCTTAACGATGAGCGGGCTTGGGATGCTTCCGATGATAACGGTCTATACCCAGAAGCACAAGGCCGATGGCACACAATACTAACATTACTGAGGGAAAAAGTATACTCATATCAGTCATTTTGGGCCTCAGCAAAATTGCCCGCAATCCGTGAGATATATCGGCGTCTACTTTTAGTAATCAGAAGTTGCAGTTCCAGAAAAATTTTACCACAAAAATTACTCTCTGTCGAGAATATTCTATTTGGATTCCTCACATTTTTCAGTGGACCGTTTACAAAAGAAGAAACGCGAGTTGGCCCGGTGATGGTTAAAGAGGGCGTAGCGGCTGGAAAAAAGAAGCAGTTAGACCTTGACAACTTAAGAGGCGGGAGAGTCCATACCCATGTTTTCCTCACTAAAGAGATTTTAAAAACGATTGATTGGATTGGGGAACTGGGGGATATTACTGTTCCGGAAGATTTTACCTGGCCATGGGAAGAGCAATTGTCTTATAAAAAAGGAGATATAATCTCGGCTATTGACTTAATTTCAATACATACTGTTGAGCCGGATATAATGGACCCTGGAGGGATGTTTTCTATTGACCACCAGATTAAACATTCTAATCATACTGTTACATTGCCTGGGGGGCTTAGATTAACACTTGGTCTGGCTCATCTCTCGGCTGAACACCATTATCATAAAGCAATTAAATACTTCAGAAAAGGCGATATTTACTGGGGTTGTAGAGAATTAGGAAGAGCCCTTCATTATGCCCAGGATGTTAGCCAGCCAATGCATACCTCTTATATTCCCTGGGCCACTAAAAGAGACTTAAAAGAATGTGAGACCTTTATAGAAGCCTGCTATAAATCGCATTTTGACTATGAAGATTGGACAGGCGAGAAATTATCTCAGGGTAAATTTCTTGATTCAGTAAGGGATGCCAGGCCAAGAGAGATTGAAACCATCTCTCAAGGGGTAATTGAATTAGGTTTGGAAAGTCAGGAAGTAGACTCTGTATTAAAAGACCAGTTGGAGAAAGATGACTGGAAAACCGCAAGAGAGATAGAGGATATTACAGAAGAGAGATTAACGGCGGCAGCAGAATTAAGCAAAGCAATAGTTTCTCCTGAAATAAAAGCTGCTGCTTTGGGAGAAGAATATAAAGGCAAAAGTTATATTAGCAATATTACAAGGTTATATAACTTTATTTATCCCGTGCTTTATTCTTTATCAAAAGGAATAGCCGCAATCTTTAAGTTGCGTTTCCAGCCCTATGTTCGCGGACTAAAGTTTACCCTTACCAAAATTAGCAAAGGTAAAGCCATTCTTGCTCCCCTCTCAGTTCTTGCTATTTTTGAGATACCTGCGAAAAAGGAGAAAAAGCCAGTAAGGTATCTGCCTAATGCTGAGGCAGGCAAGAGCACCCCTCTAAAGAGGCAAGCTCCAACGGCGAGCCAGCACATTGTGGCGGACACCACTCCTCGAGGAGAAGTAAAAACAGAAGAGAGTGGCAAGAGTGTTTATGCTCTTGTTAGTCTCAGGGTAGGAGGAACCTACATCAGGGGAGAGGTTGCCGGATTGGACAAAGATAGAAAGTTAGTCAATGCCCCTTCTTTAATTCCTCCTTATAAAATTGAAACCAGGACAATCCGGGGTTCACAGGAGGAGTTTGATAATTCTCTTGCTAAATTGATTGCTAAGCTTCAAGTAGAAACAAGTGAAAAATATCCCGAAATCAAGGTTCTTCCTGTTGCCGTTGTGGCTCACATTGGAAGACTCGATTCAGAAGGAAAACTTGTTCCTCGGGTAGGAATCTGGAGATTGGGGTATGGCAAGGCCGGAACCAATCCAGCAGAAGAGCTTTCTAAGCGTCTTGGATTTCCAGTTATAGTAGTTCAGGCTTCTTTATACGACTTTTTCTGCGAGTTAATAAAGAAGATAAAAGATTTTAGTAAAGGAGAAAAGATTGGCTATCTTGATCTGGGCTCCAGTTTAGGGGGAGGATTTATTAAAAAGGTTTCCGATAAGCCATCTCTTGAGGATATAGAGGTAGAAGATAGCCATATCTCAGATTTACTTGTCCCTGGATTTAAAGATGAACTTGAGTTTTTCATTTCTATTGGGAAAGAGGAATGTCTAATAAAAGTGCCGGGAAAGAGAGGGAACTGGGCTGGTTATCTCCTTGGCGGAAAGGCAATCAGGCGAATTGCCTGTGCCATTGACCGCAAACTTCTCAAAGAAGGAAAGGAACCCGTATTTTTACCTCTTGCAGTTGATAATTATGACTCACTTACCCAGGAAGAGAAATTACATTTAGTTGACCACAAAAATATCTATTCCCCAGTAAATGCTAAGCTTATCAATAAAATATTTGCTTCATTAGATAGCAAGTATCTAAATGCTCTTCCAGTAGCAGATTGGATTGCCGATTTTGAAGGCAAAGTTATGGGCAAGATTGTAGAAAGTATATATTTAGGTAATGTGCAGAAAGGTAGAGATGAAACGAGGTGGTCGGATGCCGACCGAAAAGCAGTTAGGGGAACCAGAAACTTCATTGTTGGAGGAACGGTAGGAACGAAAGGGAAGCTTTCTGAAAAAATTATCAACGGAGCAAAAGAGTATCTCTCTTCCCGAATTCCCGGGGTAACATTTAACTTTTATCCTGTTAAAGAAGAAAGTGAAGAATCTCCTGCTTTAGATTCAACTCTTTTTATTCCTGATGAGTTTCTTCAAAAAGCTACGGAAGAAACTTTTAGCCCCCATTTAATTGTAATTGAGAAGTTAGAAAAAAAAGAGAGTTTAATTTCTCCTGAATTGAGAGAGAAAATTGTCCACCAATACAATGAATGGGTTTCTCAAAATCCCGGGTTTATTGGATTGGAAACACGAGCGGACAAATTGTATGAAATTTTTAATAGTAATATGCAGGGAAGCAGGGGTTCGCCCCGGAGGGGACCCAGGATTTCACCAGATTTAGCAGCAGTCTGGTTTGAACTCTGTAGCGAACTTCTCTTTAAGGAAGCCAATCCCTATCTGCTTGATGCCCTTTCCCAACTCTCTTCCCTTAAAAAGCAAGATGTAAATTTTGAAATCAATAAGGAAGTTCTTGACGAGATAGTAGAAACCTACCGTTTTGATAATGAAGATAGACATAATCTAATTCTGATAACAAGTTTTATTCAGCCCCTGTCTTCTCAGACGACATTAGGCTCTCAACTCTGGAATCTATTTATTAATTTCACTAAATTTCTCAATGAGTGGAAGACAGTAATTGGTTTGGTTTCGCTCGCTTATGCACATTATCAGGGTTTTACTGAATTTTTAACAGGTTATATTTCCTTCTCGATTGAGTTTTTAGAGAGTTCTCTCTCTTTCTTGCTTGGGGTAAGCGACCGGATTCTTTTGACTACTGCCGCGACAATTTTTGTTTTTAAGGTTATTAGAAGGATAGAGCATAAACTATTACCCCTCTTAAAATGGGGATTGAAAAATCTGGTTAAGGAGTCGATTGAAGAAGCTTATGGAGAATATATTGACCCTCAGAAATTAGAAGAGGCATCGGCAAAACTTTCCTATATCAACCCACGGAAATTCTTTAAACTCTTCAAAGAGGTTTATTCTTCTTACCATTTGCTTTCTGGATTCAGAAAGACACTGGTTCCTGCCAAAGCAGAAATGAAGACATATATTAGCATCATACATCTTTTGCCGTTTATTGGCCAATTCAGGGATGTCAGCCATGAAATGCTCAGATATGCAGGATATTATGATAAGAAGAGTTATATTTTTGGGCTGGAGCGGCGTGATATTACAGGAAAACTTAAATACAGATGGTTGAATAATGCAGTAACCGACTGGTTGGCTGAGCGGGCCTTTCAGAAGAGTAGGTTCTGGACAATGATTGCGAGGATATCTTTTTCTGCTACCCTTATTCCTGACTATAACTATCGTCAGCAACAAAGGATTTTAAAAGAGCTATTTATTGGTTTAAACCCCGAATTTGGAAAAAAGGAGATAGAAGATTTAATCAAAAATGCTTTCTTTAAGGGTAAAGAGGTTAATGATGAGGGTAAAGAGGTTGATTATCTTAATGTTTTGATTGCAAATATTGATGAGGCTTTTGGCCCGGGAACTTTTGCTGAACTTGACTTGATGATGGAGAGAAAGCAGTTTAGACAGGCACAGGTTTTGCTCTGGGAGAAAAACTATTCTCGGATTATTAATGGATATTCTGAAGATGCACAGCAAGTCATCCAGGAGAAATTAGGGCAAGAGCAATTAGAGAAGATATTAGATGATTTAGAGGCGATAATTATCAAGAATAACAGAAAAATGCGCATCTCTGCTCTTTCCCGTCAAATTGATACCTCTCTTCGCACTCTTAAAGAGATGCTCAGTGTTCATCTTCGCGCCGAAGATATTGCCTCCCAAAAAGCAAAAGAACGAATAGATAAATTAATTAGCAAAAATGGCTTTGAAAAGAAGCAAAAAGAAAGGGGGTATTTGCCTCGCCTTTCTCTTTTCAAATCCCTGCTTGTGCTAATGGCGATGGGTTCTCCATTGCCTACGCAGGAGAAAAAAACGGAAATTGAAGACCTCGAAGGCGAGGCGAGATTTCTCGCTTTGCCTTCTTATGTAAAGAAAAAAATAGACAAAGCTTTTAGAGCTTTGTCTATTGAATTAGAAAAATTAAGAAGAAATGTCAATGAGAAGCGAAATTTACTTCAACGGAGAATGTTGAGTTTTGCGTTTCTCGACATTACTGAGGTGGATTCCAATACCCGCGAGAACAGCAATAAAAATCCCAAAAATAGCAAAAGCAATAAGAATTTGATAAGACATTTAGCCCCCCTTTTCCTTTATTCTTCAATTATCCAACCAAAGAATATAAAACCTGCCGATATAATTATTGCAAAAAGGGATAAAGATAGAGTGAATGTTTTGCGGACAATGACTGCTTCTGCAAGCGAAGCAATTAAAAGCATTTGGCCTACATTGTATAGAACTTTCGCCAGACTTTGCCTTTTCTGGGTAGTAGCTTTTAGAGCCATCTTTTCTCCTTCACAAAGAATATTAGCAGGAAATAAGCTTTTTGTCAACGAAAATTTAGGAAACGCAGCGGTATTAATGGCGATGGGTTCTCCGTTGCTCAAGAATGAAGGGAAAGATGAGAACATATTTCTTGTTTTTCCCTTTAGCTTTGGGATGCTCGGAAATATTGCAGATAAAATAAAGACTTGGTGGAGTGATAGACCATTTGAGAAATCTGTTAAGGCGGGGAAGATTGTTGATTCATTTGCCAGAATAACTAATGAGCAGGTTTTGCCAACTCAAGAAACTACTAATGAACCTTTTGCGCACTTTTCAAGTCGTGCTTTAGATGATAATGAGAAATTCGAGAGATTAGATAGAGTGCAACAACGGTTAAAAGAATCGCTAAAGGAGCCATTATTCCTAAAGGCATATTACTCACCTCCTGCTGGATACATTAACCACCCTGCAATAAATAATAAGAGCAGAATAACCGTAAAAGATGATTTTTCTGCTTTACTGAATTTTGCAAAGAAGTCACTGACAAATGCTGCCACAATCAAAAGCTTGACCATATCAAGTATTATTTTGCTAACTATTTCCCTTCTTTTATTAGAAAAAAGTCCCTCAAATGTTCCTTTGCTCATATCGGTTTTTATCTTTGTAATAGCTATCTCAAAATCTCCAGAATATAAATTACCACAAGTTAAAACTTCTGTCAAGGAAGGTTTAGGAAAAGCCCTGCTTGTGCTAATGGCGATGGGTTCTCCATTGCCTAAAACTGCCTCTGGAGAAAAGGCAATTCTTCAGAGGTTAAGAGAGAATTTAGATAATCCTGCCCATTTGATTAGTTTGCTTAAAGAACTTTCACTGATAACAGAGAGGAAACCTCAACATCCTGTGGAGAGCCGCTATCCGGTATTAAAGGCAGTAGCTTTGCTTAAGAAGGAAGAGCAGGAAAGATTGAAGGAGGTTTTAATAAAGGATTCTCAAGTTTCTTTTAAGAATCTGCCTTTGATTAATTCTCTTCTTTTAATGTTAGGGGAGATTTCTCCTGCTTGGCTAAAGGGGAACGCTTCTTTACTCTCCGGCAGACGGATTTATCAGATTGCCGCAGAAATTTGGCATCCAGGGAGAGAAGGCGGCGGTTTAAAACGAGTAATGCAATATCATGGTAGAGGGATAAAAAGATTGATTGGTAAAGATGCAGAGTTAATTCATATCGAGCCTTTTTATCCTAAGGGATTGAATAAAGAGGGTGAAGTAGTAGATGTGCCCTGGAACAAATCAGTAAAAGATATTAAGGAGTTTAGGAGGTTTCCTGTAAAGGTAGGGGGTAGAGATGTAGAGGCTGTTGTCTATAGAGGCAAAGCTATAGGCAGGATACCCGTTTATCTAATTAGAGACAAAGAGGGTTATTATGTAAATATAATGTATACCTACGGAGGAAATTATACCAGTTGGGAAGATTTTAGTGAATTTTTCTCCCGAGCATCTTTAAAATTAATTTCCATTTTAGAAGAGAAAGCTCAAGAGGAGCTTGGTAAAAAGTGGAAGCCAGCGGTTATTCATAGTAATGATGGTCAGACTGCTCTGGTAAATACATTGAGATTTCTGGATGAGTTTAAAGATAAAGAGGTATTAAAGGATGCTTTATTCTGGTTTACTACCCATACTTACAGGAACAGAGGGATTTTTGGTTATGATGAAGGAATGAGGATTTTGGATAGATGGGGAATACCGCAAGAGCAAAGATGGCGCTTTATAAGAGATGGGCTTGTTGATATAAGCAGTGGGGGAATTCGCTCGGCTGATGGAGCCAATGGGGTAAGCGAGATTCAGGTAGAGGAGGTGAAGGATTATGATAGAGGTTCTAAGTTGATTTCTATAACTAATGGTGATAGGCGAGGGTTCTCGGCAAGGGTGTTTAGGGAGATACTTTTAGAATTATATCCCCAGGCGGATGTGGAATTTCCTACTCCTGAACAGATTATAGAGGTTAAGAAGGAGGCAAAATGCAGATTAGGATTAAATCCTGAGCAGATTGTAATTTCTTATTCCGGTCGATGTGTTCCTGAGAAGATAAGCCGCAGTCGTTCCTTTAGCGACGAAAATATTGAAGAATTGGTTAAGATGGGTGCTCAGGTAGTTATTTACGCCAATATTCAGCCCTGGCAAGGGAGTAGAGAACTTTATGAAGGGCTAATTGCTCTTAAAAATAGACTTGAGGAGAAAAGACAACATAACCCCGAAGAATATCCTGGCAGGCTGGTAGTTGTTAATAACTTTACCTTAGAGGACCAGATTAGACTTTTAGCCGCTACTGATATTCAGGTGCAGGATTCCCAGAGAGGGACAGAGGCTGCTGGTTATACTGAGGCTGATATTTCGGCAAATGCCGGATTAGAGTTTGCTCCTCCATATAAGGAAGGGATTATTCAGACTCAGGGAGAACCCATTAACTTTGATGTGTCTGGTGAAGGAAATACCCTGATTCCTACTGATACCAGACCAGAGAGTTACCTTGCTTTGTTTAAACGAGCAATAGCTCTGTATAAAGATAAGCGCGAAGATTTTGCTAAATACCAGGCAACTTCAGTAAGGTTAAGTTGTGTTTTAAAGGCTGAGTTGACTTCTGCCGAATGCCTAAGGCAATGGAATAAGGCTTTAAGGGAGAAGGAGATTCTTCCGTTTGAGGGAACAATCAGGGAACCCAAGATTTTTGATTGGACAAAGAAGGAGGAAACAACAGTAGTTTATGATGACCAGTATCTTATTATCACTAATGATAAACCATTCTGGGCTATGTTTGGCAGAAAAGGTCAAGGAAGTATGTATGGTTTGATTATGGCTCGTCCCACCAAGGATGGTAGATATGCTTATGTTATTAGACCATTAGAGGAAGGAGAATACTGGCTTACCTTTAAGTGGATAAATTATGATGAGGAGGCAGCAGGTAAACCACTTAATGTAGAAGAGTATAATGAGGCAAGGAGTAAGGGATGGATAAGGGGTGAAGATAAATGGGAAGGCAGGGATTATTATTTGGAGGTTATCCGCTCTCCAAGGCCAACACCGAAGATAAGAGAGTTTAAGGAACTTCCTAATGCTCCTGAATGGGCAAAAAATAGGAGGGTTTTACATATTGACTTTCAGGGGTTTGGCTTTCCCCAGTATGCCGCTAACTTACCGGGAAGAATTGGAGGAAGAGTAATTACATTTAATGAAATTAAAAAACAGGTTCCCAAATGGATAAAAGATGGATTTAATACATTTTATTTAATGGGTATCCTAAATGGCACACCTTTCTCACCAAAAGATTTATTGAAACTTAATCCAAAATTGGGCACTGACGAGGAGTTTAAAGCTTTAGTAGATGAGATACATAAATATGAGGGAAAAGTGGTTATAGATTTTATTTATCATATTGACCCTGATGCTTCTTCAGAAGTAATTGATAGATTTTTAGAAGAGGGCATCTTGGAGTATTTTATTCCTCCTCAGGATAAATCCGAAGAGGAGTTAGAAAAGCGGTATCCTAAGTTTGCTCTTTATACAAGGGAAGACGGAGAGAAATTTATGATAAAGAATGCAGCGCCACCCCATGATTACTGTTTCTGGGGGATGTTCCAGTTCAATCTGCGCAGCCAGCAAACCTGGGATTATTTAATTAAAGTAGCAAAGCATTATGCCAGGGAGTGGAATGTTGACGGGGTTCGTCTTGATGCTGCCGACAAAATATATGAACTTGCCCCTGGCTTAATTAACAGACTTATATTGGAAAGTGGAATGATTTTTGAATGTGAAGTGGCAATGGGAAAAGAGAGGGAAATGCACCAGCAAGAAGGTTCTACTTTTATCCAGGATCTTTCCTTCTGGTTTGAGATGGAGAAGCTAAACAAGGGAGGGATAAAATTTAATGATTTGCTCAATTGTTTAAAATGGCAGAGGATAAATTATCCCAGGACACTTATCTGGAGGAAGTTCCTTTCCGACCAGGATAAAAAACCATCTGTGCAGGAGTTTGGAGAAAAATTTGTGCGTGTAATGTATGCATTGATTTATTCCCTTCCAAATACAGCAGTTTCAATTTATAGTCCTGATTGGGATACATATAGTAAAGATTTGAAAAAGTTTATTCGGTATTTAATGCAATTAAAAGAAGAAAATCCTGCTTTAATAAAAGGAGAAAGGATTGAGATTTATTCGGATAAAGAAAATATCGGTGGTTTTGTTTGTGTGGATAAGGAAAGTGGGAATAAAGTGCTCTTTGTTGCTAATATTCCCTCTGGTAGGATAGAAGGGGAAGGAGAAAAAGGCTGGGCAAACTTGAAATTGCCGGTAGAGGAATTAGGAATTAAAGATAGCGCTAAAATCAATTATCCTTTCAATGACTTAATGACCGGTGAAGAGTATATTTATAGTGGTGCAGGACTGAGTAAAGAAGGTTTAATAGTTGAATTAGAGCCATACAACTTCCATATCTTTAGTATTGGGGAGGAAATTTATCTTGATGGAGGAGAGGTAGAAGCACCATCTTCAAATAGAAGAAAGTGGGGTGGATACTTACCTTCAACTGACGAAAGACAATTAAAAGATTCTCAGGGCAATAAATTATGGCGGGATGGAGGCAAAAGATTTAATAAATTTGAGATCCCAGAGGTAGTTTGGGATAAGTTTTTGCAGGCGACGATTAAAGAAATTGCGACTTGGTTAGGAGTAAAAACCTGTATAGGACCTTTGGTTGTTGTACCAGAGGATGAAGTAAAGAGAGATAAATTGATTACCGGCTCTATTGAGGAGGTCAGAAAAGCAAAAGGAATAGAGCCAATCGTGATTGATTTAAAAGAAGATTTTGAGGCATTCGTAGATATAACCAATGAGGGTGAAGAGGAGAATCCCATTATTATCATTGCTAGTGGGATAGATAAAGATGATGAAAAAATTAGGAGATTTACTAATCAGTTGAGACATAAAAGGGATGTAATGGGGGAGAAGATAAAAACTTCTATCTCATTTTTTGTTACTCCAAAGATTTTAGTGAAAATAACTGATGAAGCAAGGAATTTTTATGATTGGGTTCCTCGGGTTATCGCTGCGCAGGAATCAGGCAGAGAAATAGGTATGTATTTTGTAGATACTCTTTGTGAGCAAGGGGAATTGACCGAGTTAGACCGGTTTATAAAGGAACTTGAGAAGAAATGGGTAAGCCCATCGAGTCCTGAATATTATATTGATAGGGTTGGGAATGCGGCGATTGATTCTATTCTTTCTTATGCTCGTCAGAAGAGAGAGAGTTTGATAGAGGAGGAGAAGGTAGAGAAACAGTCTCTTGATGGTGGGCAACTGGATGAAAGTAAAGAATTGGATACGTTCTATTCCGGTTTGCCTGGAAAGTCAATCGTATCATTTATAAAGAGACAGATAGAGAGAATTAGGAATTTTGGAAGAAGATGTCGAGAAGAGAAATTCTTTTCTGAGCTTGGCAGTGATGCTTTAGATATTAAGAACGAGGAGAAAGAGAACGCTCCTATCACAGAAAAGAAGATAAGGAATCTTAAACAATCCAGCGAAGTTAGAGAACCAATTAAGACCAAAAAGCCCAAAGAGATTTTTATGGAAAGATGGATTTTTATAGAAAAGGAAGGTGCCAAGAACAAACCTGAATTGTTGATTGGAGCAATTCTTTCCAAAGATAGCAGAGAGATAGAAAAAGTGTTCGTTGAGCCCAATATCGTTGAAGAGGTGATTAAGGAATTAAAAGAGAAAGGGGAAAACATAACCCCAGAACTTCTTTACAAGATGTGTATCAGATTGGAAGGATTTAACCAGGTGCTTACTGATCAATACATCATTCAGAGCATTAATAAACTTGAGCGAGAGGGTATTGATGTAGATTTGGATGAATTTGCTGACCAAAAGAAGGTAACGATAGTTATCAATAAAAAGAGGGATACTGTGGATATTCGGCATTTAGAGGATACCGAAGACCCCCGGGCAGATATAAAAGCCAAGTTTCAATTAGAAACTGAAATTGAATTAGCCAAGGTATTTGGGGATATAGAGGATTACAATTTAATAGAACATCAGATAACAGAACTTCGAGCCGAGGCATTTGAACTAAAAAATTTCCTTCTTTCATTAGCATTGGCAGGAGAGATAAATATTGATGCTCCGAGGGCATTTATAAAACTTGTTAAACCTGAATATTTCTGGGATTCAGTAAAAGAGGGTATGCCAATGTCCTGGAGCATGTTTTGGGGAGAAATCCTTGGCTTGTTTTTTAAACTTGGTTATAAGAAATCCAAGGCATTTATTGAAAGATTTGGTAAAAATTGGGATAAAGTAATAAAGAATAGTTTAGATGGTGTTGAATATCTCTTTAAAGAATTTGCCAAGCGAGGAGAGGAAGAATTCTTGCCAAAGGAGATAATAGAATCTCTAACCTCAGAAGAACACAGTTTTGTTGTATTTATGGAATTTATTGAGGCAGTAGATTCCTACAAGGAATGGGAGAATAATTGGTATGAGAAGAATCCCGGCCGGGAATTAACAGAAATAGAAAAGGAAAGAAAGAAATTGGAACTTTTCAAGTCTCATGAATTAGATATCTATCGTGGTTTTCCTATTGGCTGGCTTGAATTCAGCCTTGCTACTGACATTAAGCAAGGAAGCATTCTCTACAAAGCCGTCAGTGAACTATTAACCGTAATGAACCAGCCTGATTTTGATGCATCTACCCTCTATGCTGAGATAAACAAAATATACAAGAAATACTATCCTGAACTTTCTGAAGAAGAACGGGTCACTTTCTTTAGGGAGTTACATAGGGCCGTTGATCCTGGTTCAGGAGTGACGAAAAGAATTAAGAAGGATAAATCAAAACAAACCCCTGATGAAGGACAAGTGAAAGATTCTCAGGAGAAGTTATGGCGGGATGGAGGGCAAGGATGGATTAGAGATTGGAAGGAAGCATTAAAAAGAATAGAAGAGGGAGAAGGTTTAGAAGAAAAAATGGATAGGGTCAGAAAAGCATTGAAGCCTCTTAGCGAACCCTATACAGCGGAGTTTGTTTATAAGGAGAGTATAGATAGGATTTTGCAAGAGGCTATAAAGAGAAGGAAATTAGCAAAATCTGATATTAGAAGGATTTTGGAATTGGGAACAGGAGATGGTAACACACTGCCGGTTATAAAAATATGGGCAGAGGGTAGCCAAGATTTTGAGAGATACATCGGTATTGATAAAGACACAGGGAGAATAGAAGAAACAAGGAAATTGGCAGAAGAGATAGATTTAGATAGGGAGAAATTTTTGATACAAGAAGCTGATTTTCTCAAACTGAAAACTATCCCTGAATATCAGGAGAAATTTCAGCTTATTCTTCACCTTAGAATGAATATAGGGGATTGGGAAATGGAAGTATTTAACCCTGAAACCAAATCATTTGAATTTAAGCTT
>JAGGUG010000066.1 GCA_021158625.1 Candidatus Omnitrophota bacterium
CCGTAGCATTTAGCGGTAACATTCTTCTTTAGTGGCTTTATAGCTGCCCGGGCAACAATCTGACTATCGATTGCCGCCTGAATAACTACCTCAAAGAGGTGCCGGGGAATTACATCTTTTAATCTTTTTACCAAATTCAACCCCTTCTCTCGGGCTTGAGCCCGGGGCACAATAAGAGATAAGGCATCGACCGGCTTGCCATTGATTAAAATAGAGAGCTTGACCAGTTCCCCTCTAAAATATCCCTTAAATTCATAATCAAAAGAGCCATAACCCTGGGTAATTGATTTTATTTTATCATAAAAATCAACAATAATCTCGGATAGGGGGAAATCGTAATTTAGCAATGCCCGTCCTTCATCCAGATATTCCAGACCTTTATAAATCCCTCTCCGCTTCTCTGATAACTCCATTACCTTACCAATATAGGTCGCAGGGGTAATAATAAACCCTTTTATATAGGGTTCCCTAATTTCCTTTATCTCTACGGGGCAAGGAAACTCAGCGGCATTGCTCACTTCTATTTCCTCGCCATTTTTCTTTCTGATTCTATAGGTAACATTTGCCGCAGTAGTGATTAACTCCAGATTAAACTCTCGCTCCAATCTCTCCTGGATAATCTCCATATGCAGAAGCCCTAAGAAGCCGCAACGAAACCCCTGACCAAAAGAAGGAGAGGAATCACCTTGAAAGACAAATGAGCTATCATTCAATCGCAGTTTTTCTAATGCCTGACGCAAGCGGAGAAAATCGCCCTCGCGCAGAGGGTAAATTCCGCTAAATACCAGAGGCGAGGGTTGGCTAAATTCTACTAAACTTGATTCTTCTCGCGAAAAAGAGGCTTCGCTAATCGTATCTCCTACCTTTACATCCTGAACTTCGTGAATATTGGCGCTAAAAAATCCTACCTCTCCGCAATTTAACTCTTCAACAGCACGCGGGTGAGGGTCAAAGATACCCACTTTTTGCACAAGATGAGTTTTATTAGTGGATAGAAACCGAATATTCATCGCCGGCTTGAGAGAACCTCCAAAAATACGCACATAGACAATTACCCCCTGATAGGTATCAAATTTAGAATCAAAGATAAGGGCTTGCAGCGGTCTCTTGGAATTATTCTTGGGCGGCGGAATTCGCTCAATTATTGCCGAAAAGACCTTCTCAATCCCCCGGCCCTGTTTGGCGCTTACTAAAATTATCTCATCCGCCCCCACCCTTTCCATCTTCAATATACTGCTTATCTGGGCTTTAGTCCTTTCAATATCAGCATTCCTGAGGTCAATCTTATTGATAATCGGGATAATCACGAGATTATTTTGGCGGGCTAAATGCAGATTGGCAATTGTCTGCGCCTCTACTCCCTGACTGGCATCTACCAAAAGCAGTGCCCCTTCGCAGGCCGCTAAACTCTTAGACACCTCATAGTTAAAATCTACATGCCCCGGTGTGTCAATCAGATTTAAGATATATTCCTCCTCTTTATATTTGTAAGTCAACCGAACTGCCCGCGCCTTTATGGTAATTCCCCGCTCGCGCTCGAGGTCCATATCGTCAAGAACCTGCTCTCTAAACTCGCGTTCGGAGATTGCTCCGGTCCACTCCAAAAGACGGTCAGCAAGCGTGGACTTCCCGTGGTCAATATGGGCAATAATAGAGAAATTACGGATATTCATAAATAACGATTACGGCGATTAACAACCGATTACGGCGATTAACGAATGATTACAACGATATAATAAGGCATAATGATGTCAATTCCAGCTTTATCGCTGTAATCGTATTTTCCATCGCTGTAATCGTATTTTCCATCGCTGTAATCGCTGTTAAAATAAAAACCCTTCTGCCCTCAAAGCCTGTCTACCGACAGGTAGAATTTAGAGAGCAGAAGGGCAGCTTCTGATTACAGCCATCGCTGTAATCACTCTTCAATCGCTGTAATCGCTATTTTAGAAGACCACACTCACCGAACCGATTACTTCTTTTGCGGTGTCGTCGTTGCTGTCAGCAAAGGCAGTCCCGGGGATGAAATAGGCAACTAATAAACCAAACTGAACATCCTCGGTGTAATCGTAGGTGAGTTTAAGGTCAAACTCATCACCCAAATCACTATCATTCTCCAGCGCGTAAGTACGAGAAGTAAAATCAGCGCCTGTAGCAATCCAATTAGCGGCATAATACTTTTCGGCTGCATTAAAATGATAGTAATTCAGTGATGCAGTTAACTTGTCAGTGGGCTTAGCACTTGCCTTGGCATTGATAATGTGCACATTCGTAGCGGCAAAACCAAGAGCGTACATAATTTCACCGGGCACCTGGTCGCCATACATTGCGTCCCATCCTTCATAAGTCCCTGTATTCTTATACCCGAGAGTCCCATTAGGATCTGTTTGCTGACCGGAGAGATAGGTGTACCAGAGACCTATGCTCGGAGAATACTGATAATCAGGCATATCATAATCTACACCCAACTGCACAGCATTAGCTGAACGATTGCGGGAACCATCATATTCTCCAAACTGATGGGCATATTCGGCATTCAAGGTTAGATTCTCAATCGGAGTAATGTTTGTGCGCACGCCCACAGTGTCTACCCGGCTGTGATCTGTGCCACCGGTCTTCTTGCAGAAATAGTATGCCTCGCCGACAGCATCATACTCGGCAAATTGATAACGGGCATTAATACCATAAAGGTCGGTGTCGCTGGTGGTCCCGGCTGAAGTATCCTCGTCTATCTTGGCCGTAAAGATATCCAGGGTCAATGGCGAAAGGTCAAACACGGCTTTGATGGCATCAAACGCCTTGCGACTGCTCAGGTCTTTGGCCGTAATTCCACCTACAACATTAGAATTTACATCGCCATCGCCGATAATCAATAGATTACCATAACGCAGTTCCTGACGACCAAGCGTCAATGTCACCGGCCAGTAATTGACTTCTTTCAAGGTAATGTAGGCAAGGTCTAAATCAATGTCGTCAGAAGAAGCAGTATCAGCATCCCAATCCCGCTCGTTGATGAACCTGATGGTTGCGGCAACATTGTCAGTCAGGTCGGCATCCAATCTCACCCGCACTGTGGACATATAGAAACTCTTGTCATCTTTAGCCGTGGTGGCATCAAGATTCTCTTTTGTTAAGTCATAATTGGTGCGGTAGATGCCTCGGACGGTGATATCACCACTCACCTTCACATTTTGCACCTCAGCGTTTGCCGGCAGGCTGAGCAGACCTACGAGCAGCGCCGCAGTACAAAACATCCCTATTTTCCTCATCTTTCCCTCCTTTCCTTATCCCCGACGCTATGTCGGGAAGCCGAAGCCCCGAGATTTCGGGGCTGAGGATAGAAAATCTGCACAAGCAGATTTTCACTATCCATCTTCTTATTTAATCTTCTATCAAAAATAGAAAGCAGGTGCCCATAAACGCACCCCTTTCTACTGATAAAAATATTTTACCCTTTTTTCTTTTTTTGTCAACCCTGTTAGAAATATTCACTTTCTATGTTTTAGGGTTAGAATTTCGGCAAGATCCCTGATATCAAGGATTTCTAACGGGTTCAACTCCCTTAGAAACTTTACCCCAAATTTAGAGAACTAACAACATTCTCTTCTTTTTAACACAATTTCACATTCTTGTCAAGTGTTTTTTAACGAGGAGTCAAGAACTTTTTTGTCCTGTTACATCCGCCTACGGTGGAATCCCGACTTATTCGGGATTATTTAACAGGGTGAACCCTTTACTCCTCTTCTTTTTCTTCTTTTATTGGACCTGATTTAGGGGTTAAAAAGATAGTAAGCCCTGTTCTGGCCATCATTGGCTTTAAGGTAATAATACAGCTTTCTCTCTCTTTCTCAAAATTAAGGATTATTTCATTGTGCTCAACAATATTTATTAACCCCCAATTATATAAAGGCATCTGTTCCCTGTAAAATTCAACAATTTTATTAGGCTTGGCCTTACCAATATATTTGAACAGACCCATCCGTGTGAAGTCATTCTGGAAAATGAAGGATTCTTGTTTATTGAGTTTAAAACCATAAGGAACGGGGAGATCCTCAAACTTTAAATCCGCAGATACCTCTAATTTCTCTTCCTCAACCAGTCCCAATTCTGTATCCCTCTGTCTATCAACTGTGGCGCAACCAGTTAAAATAGAAATTCCAAGCACCAAGTACCAAATTACAAATAAACTCCAAGCACCAAGCACTAAATTACAAACACTTTTTTTGTTTCGGTCATTGGAATTTTGGTCATTGGGATTTGTTTGGAATTTGTGATTTGTGATTTGTGATTTTCTCATTTCATCCTCCCAGAAACTTTATAGCAAATTTTGGTTTCTTTGTCAAGCCCTCTCAAATAAAATCCTTGATTTTCTTTTGCTGAAAGCAAAAGATTTAACAGGGTCAACCCTGTTAAATAATTCGCCTTGGCGAATTCCTCCTTTGGGGGATTTAACAGGGTCAATATCTAACTTTCAGTAAGCAAAGCCCTTGCGCTGGCACGGTCTCGCCGGCTTTTCTGCGGTTGAAAGCATTTAAAACCTCTTTTATCCCTTTTATCTTTCCTCGGTTTATATCAATAAGAGTCCCAACAATATTGCGCACCATTTTATACAGAAAACCATCGGCTTCGATGGTGATGAAAATCAGGGTAGCGGGTAGGGGGTAGCGGGTAGCGGGAATTTTACTCACCGAAATCTTTTTTATTGTCCGAGTTGTATCTTTAACCCCTGAGCCGCTGGCGCAGAAAGAGCTGAAATCGTGTCTTCCCAATAAATATTTTGCCTCCCTTTTGAGGAGTGCTATATTCAGTGAATAGGGGTAAAAATATGTCCAGCGTCGCAAAAGGGGTGAAGGCAAGGGATTGTTTAGAATTGTATATTGATAGACCTTGCTCTTTGCTGAATAACGGGCGTGAAATTTCTCATCTACTTCTTCTACCTTTTTGACTACAATATCGTCAGGAAGCAGAGAATTTAAAGCCATTTGCAAAGAGTTGATACTCAGAGGATTTTTTGTCTTAAAATTCGCTACATAACCAAGGGCATGCACCCCGGCGTCAGTCCTTCCACTGCCAATAAGATTTATTCTCTCTTGCAGAATCCTCTCTAAATTTTTTTCAATCGTTTCTTGAATTGTCTTTATTTCACACTTTGCACTTTGCTCTTTGCCCTTTGCTCTTTGGGTCTGCCATCCTCCATAATCCGTCCCATCATACTCAAGAGTCAACTTAATGTTGCGCATCAAGGTCTTTGTCCAAAGTTTCGCTTCGGACAGAGCATATCAACTCAGCAATCTGCACTGCATTCAGAGCCGCTCCCTTCCTCAGATTATCAGAGACGCACCAGAGCCAGAAGCAATCCTTATTAAAGGGGTCTTCGCGCAATCTGCCTACAAAAACCCCATCTTTGCCTTGAGCATCTAAAGGCAAGGGAAAATCCTGAGGGTCTTTAAAAAACACCACCCCTTCTGATTTCTCCAGCACCTCTTCTATCTCTTTTAAACAAGTATTCTTCTTTGTTTTAAAATAGATTGCCTCTGAATGTGAAACAAAAACCGGAACCCGCACACAGGTAGAAGTAATCCTGATGGATGAATCTTCAAAAATCTTGTGCGTTTCCTTTACCGTCTTCCATTCTTCAGTAGTATAACCCTGCTCTCCAAAACTGCCTATTTGAGGAATGGCGTTGAAGGCTAA
>JAGGUG010000099.1 GCA_021158625.1 Candidatus Omnitrophota bacterium
AGGGTTTATAAAACTCTTTAAAAAGGACTTGACAAAGAAAAAGGGATATGGTAGAATTTGAAAAATGCTGCAGGTTAGGAGAAAGACGGATGAGGAAGACTCTTAAGATAGCATTAACCTTAACTTTAGTATTGACTTTAACCAACATCGGCTTATTAAGTGCCAAAGAGAATAATTTAAAGTTAGATATCCCGGAGAAATATGGTCGGGTAATTGAGTCCTATCAGGGTAAAGACAACCGCCTCATTGTCCAGATTCAGGATTTACATACCAATTACGAGGCACAGGCAAACGAAGCAAAACTCATCTATTATCTATTAAAAAATAAGGGATGGCGGCTGGTGGCGACTGAAGGAGCAGAAGGAGAAGTAGATACCTCTATTTTTGAACTCTTTGATGACACGGCTACAAAAGAAGAGGTTGCCCGTTTTTTTATGAGCAAGGGCCAGATTACCGGCGCCGAGTATCTGCACATACTCAAAAAAGTCCCTTTTGCTATTTACGGAGCTGAAGATGCCGACCTCTATAAAAAACACTTAGATTCTTTTAAGGGTTCTCTTTCTTATAAAGACGATGTTCTCCAATACTGCCGGCAGATTAAACAGGCGCTAAATGAGATAAAGAGAAATATCTATACTCCAGAATTAAAAGAATTGGATAGAAGAATCTCTGCCTATGATGAGCGGAAGATTCCTTTGAATAATTATGTGAGTTATCTTAATAGAATATTTTCCACGCATTCAGTCAATCTTAACCGTTTTCCCAATTTTGAGCGGTTAAACGGGATTATTGAATTAGAAAAAAAGATAGATTTTAGAAAGGTAGAAAAGGAGCATTTAGAAGCGATAAAGGAATTGAGCCAAAGTTTATCTGAGGAAGAATTAGCCGATTTGATTGTTAAGAGCGTTGACTTTAAAGCCGAAAAAATTTCTGCCGGCAAATACTATGACCATCTGAGGAGACTTATTGCGAAAAAGAATTTTTCTCTGCGTTCCTATCCCAATCTCGAGCGGTATATCTATTACATAATCATTTCCGAGCAGATAAACCACCGCAGATTATTTAGCGAGATTAAGAGCTTGAAAGAACTTGCCAGAAGAACACTTTACACTAATGATGACCAAGCCCGCCTGGACCGTCTTCTCAAGAACATTGATATCTTAGAGGGCTTTATCAATATCAAACTCACCAACGAGGATGTTCAATATTATCATACCCATAAGTCCGAATTTACCCCCCAGATTTTCCGCAATTTTATCCAGAAATACGCTACGGAATATAATCTTGATAATCCCTTTTACGATTTTAGTTCTTACTTGCCCGAGATGGAGGATTTCTATACGCTTGCTGAGCAGCGGGATAAGGCTCTGGTTGAAAACACCTTGAAAGCAATGCAAGCAAGGGGCGAAAAGGCGGCGATACTCATCTGCGGAGGATTCCATACAAAAGGGGTAACTCAACTTCTTAAACAAAAAGACATTTCTTATATTGTGATTACTCCAAGGGTTGGTAGCAAGATGGACACCGAATTATACTTCTCGGTTTTACGCGGCGAAATGGTTTCGGACGAGGAAATGGAGGAACTGGAGGAAGAACTATCAAAGAAGAAAAGGAGGTAGAGGCTACACGCTACAAATAGGAAGTTAAGAAAGAAATCTGCAAATAAGGTTCCCATTTAATTAATGTGCAGGAAGATGATGAGGTCTTCGCCTTTCTTTAAGAGCAATAATAAGAGCGGGGACGCCAATGAGAAGGGCGAGGATAAAATTATGGGAGGAGAAAAAATGAAAAAAACAAAAAAACTCTGTTTGTTAGCAATAGCCATCACTTTCTTATTGAGCGGTCTTCCTTATCCGGTTTATGGAGTGAAGAGTTTAGCACCAGCAAGTAGATATGATGGTAGAGGTGAAGAAGATGAGGAGCATAAGAGGCAGGTTCTACAAGTGCTGTGGTTTACTAATTTAGAAGCAAGCAGGATAATAAAGGAAAACTTTACTGAAGAGCAGATTAGATATCTAGCAAAGGCATTGGCTTCTTTATTTGTAGCGGGTAAATTTACTCCGGAAAGTATTGAGGAATTGTTAAGGGAAGAAAGACTGGGAACTTTGGATGCTGATGAAAGAAGAGGTTTGGCTTATCAGATTCACTCTATGCTCGGATTTGTGCCGGTTGAGATAGCTAAAGAAAAAGAGAGCGCTCCACTGGCACTTTCAGATATTCCCGCAGACATTTTAGAAGGCAAAACTGCTTTTGTGCGCGCAGATGTCAATGTAAAATATGTAAACGGAAAAGTAAGAGAGGATGACGAAAAGATTATAAAGTTATTCCGGATAGTAGATAATATAATGGAAAAGGAGATGCGAGCAGTTATCGCTACTCACAAGGGAAGACCAGAAGGCTACGATGCAAAGGAATCAGTGAAGCCAATTTATGAAATCCTTGCCAAGAAATACGGAAAAGATAAAATCGGATTTCTTGATTTTAAAGAATTGGGGAAGGAAGCATTGAGTACCCAAAAGGCACTTGAACTAATGGAGAAAGAAGGATACCAAATTGTTTTGCTTGATAACCTGCGTTTTATTCCTGAAGAAAAAGGAGGGGATGAAGATTTTGCTCGTTCTTTAGTAGAAGGTGTAGATTTGTATATCTTTGATGGACCGGCAGTGGCTCATCGTCCAAAGCATGCATCAGTTTCAGCGGCCCAATTTGCTCCTTTGTCCGTGTTAGGTACGGTAGCTCAAGAAGAAAAAGATATAATGGAGCAATATTTAGATGCCGACCTTACCTTTTATGGCGGAGCCAAGAATGTGGATAAACTGAAACGCAATAAAGATGGAAGTATAAACTTTGCCAAATCAGAAGGAAAGATGTTTGCTCTTTATGGAGATTTACTTGCCGCAAAAAGGTTAAATAAAAAAATCTTTATTGGCGGAACAATGCTAAATTCATTTTTGGCGGCTAAGGGTTTTCAATTAGGTAATTCTCGTGGTTGCAGCCCTGAAGAAATTGAGGTGGCCAGGGCAATTTTGGAGAAAATTAAGGAATTAGGAATTGAAGAAAATGTGATAATCCCTCAGAATCTTACTATTGCAAAAGTAGTTGAAAACCCAGATGGTAGTGAGAGGTATGAGGATATCAATCCTTCTTTTGATATTTCAAAAGAAAACCCTGTTCCTGATAGTTATGTTGTTTTAGCCAGCTATGCTGTCTTAGACATTGGAAAAGAAGCAGTTAAGGATGGATTAGAACTTATAAAGGCAGCTAAAAAAATAGATTGGAACGGTTCAATGGGGAAAACTGATGTTGCTGAATTTCGAATGGGCACCGACGAATTATTGAGATTTATTAGTGGGCGTGCTGAAAAAGGAGAAATAGAGTGTTTAATAGCCGGCGGCGATAGTGCGGTAGATGCTAAGAGAATATGGATGTCCAATAAGGCCAATTTGATAACCGGGGGTGGAGCATATTTGGTATTTAAGGCATTACAGGGCAAGATGAAGATTTATGAGGAGTTTTTAACTCAGTGTAAACCAGATATGCCAACCGAAGAAATTAGAGAATTTGTAAAAGCAAAGCTATCTCCCGTAGCAGAAATTGAGCAGTTTGCTAAGCCTTCCTCTGAAATTGATTTGCAGGAGTTTAGCGGCCTGCCGATAAAATTAGGAGCGGATAATAAGCTTATTTTTGGTGAAGGACTGACAAAGGTTGTCCCGGCAGTTAGGATGCTCAAGGCAGATGGAATTAAAGATAAGGAGGGTTTAGAAAAGGTAGTTAAGGACCCGACCATAATTACTGAGGCAAATAAAGATACAATCTTGTATCATATGTATCGGGCAATATATGAAGATGAAGATTTAAGATATGATATCACGGTTATTCCGCCGGCAATGTTGGGAAGTGAGTATGTGAAAACAACCGGGCATTTTCATCCCGGCCTATATCCCGAGGTCTATGAAGTCCTTAGTGGCGAGGCATACTATCTCTTGCAGAAGAAAGATGGCAGCGATTTTATTATCGTGCATGCCCGAAAGGGCGATAAGGTGGTAATCCCGCCCGACTACGGCCATATAACCGTAAACGCCGGCAAGAAGACCTTAGTAATGGCAAATTGGGTGAGTAATAGATTTAAATCTGAATACGGCGAGATAAAGAAAAAGCGCGGAGCGATGTATTATTTAGAAGAAGGTGAGGATGGCGAGTTAGAGATCACTCGCAATCCTAATTATGAAGATGTGCCAGGTATTCGAGTGATGAGACCCGCAGATTTGATTGACCGGTTTGGTTTAGAGAGAAATGTGCCGATGTATTCGCTAATAAGTGAAGCACCTGAAAAGCTTGATTTCCTTAATAATCCTGAGAAGTATGAAGAAGCCTTTGCTAAGGCACTGATAGAAGTTAAAACCACTGATGTTGAGCCGATTTTAGCAGCTACTGAGAAGGAATTAGCCGAGCTAATTGGGGTTGGCACCCAGCCAGGTCAATTAAAAAACAAAGCCCTTTATGTCAGCTGGGAGATTCTTCTCGATACGGTGGGGATTGAGAAATTCTTTAAAAAATTAGATAGTTTGTTGAGTAAATCAGAAAGCACATGTGTTAAGATAGTAATACCCGATTTCCCTCGTGACGGAAAAATACCTGATAATCTCAAAAGAATGCTTCCGACGCTGGTGAAACTCGGAGAGGGATATAGGTCTCTTGAGATTGTTACCGAGGCAGATGCCAAGAGGGAAATTGAAGATAAAAGTGAAAGGTTGACCGAGCTGCGAAACATTGCTGCTGTAGTTAAAGAGGAGACTCAAACAGACTGGTGGCATAAGGTTCTCGATTCTATGGTAATAAAAATAGCCAAGCCAACCAAAGAGCAGATCTCCCTTGTCTTAGTAGCCATTATTTCTGGATTTGATATTTTAGTTGATAGCCAAATTTCTCTTCCTCAATTGAGAAATTGGTTAGAGGAGAATTATAAAGGCAAGATTAAATCAGAACAAATAAGTAGATTGCTTTATCACTTAAGTATGAATTTAGCCTTTGAGCCAGTTGAGCCAACTACAGCGTTCTTGGAAGATTATCAGCTTCTTCTAAAGAGAGAGGAACTGCTCAGGCAGGCAGGGTAAGCGACAGGCTATATATTCATCCCCGTTAAATAGTCCGCCGCAGGTGGAATTTAACGGGGCAAGCGCTACACACTCCAAGGTCAAGAGAGGAAAATTATAAAACAGGGCGGTCTTTGACCGCCCTGTTTATATTTGACAAAAATTGGGATTAGAGATATAATTTTATCTAAATGGGAAGGTTTATAAATGATTAAGAATGCAGATTTATTAGAGCAATGGGGAAGAGAACTATTTAGAAAGGAGAGGCTTTCCTTTAAAGAAAATTTAGAATTGTTTGAGGGTATGTGGAAAGAAGCAAATACACTGCATATTCTCCCTTCTCGAGATCCATTAGAAGGGATAGAAAGTAAGATAAATATAGCCAAGATTCTTAATTCCTTAAGTTAAAAATGCCAGAGTTAAGAAAGAATGTTTTGACGGATGAGTGGGTGATTATTGCTACCGAAAGGGCAAAGCGGCCCCAAGATTTTCAGAAGAAGAGAGCAAGAACCATCCCAGGAGAACAAGAGCGAGTAGCGACCCGTCCCGCATCGCCTCCCGGCGAAGCCGTTGGCGCAGGAAATTGCCCATTTTGCCCAGGCAATGAGGCAATGACCCCACCCGAAGTATTTGCCTTTCGTGAGGAAGGGACATCTCGCGACAAACCCGGTTGGCGGGTGAGGGTAGTGCCGAACAAATTCCCCGCTCAAGAGATTCACGAGGTAATCATTGAGACCCCTTCTCATCAAAAGAGTATTGCTACTTTATCTCCCTCTGAGATGGAAGAGGTAATTCTTACTTATCAGCAGAGATATTTAGCCGCCGAAAAGAATGAAAAAATCAAGCAGATTACTATTTTTCGCAATCACGGCGAGACAACCGGCGCCTCTAAACTTCATCCCCATACTCAACTAATTGCTACCCCGGTGTCTTCTCAAAAATTCAGAAATCAGGAGAGGGTTGCCGTAGATTATTGGCAAAAAGAAAAGAAATGCCTCTATTGCTCTCTATTAAAGGAAGAATTGGAAAAGAAAGAGAGAATTATTTCCGAAACCCAAAATTTTGTCCTCTTTGCCCCTTATGCCTCTCAGACACCCTTTGAAGTTTGGATTTTTCCTAAAAGACATCAGCCCTGTTTTGCAAATATTTCGGGAGAGGAAATCAAGGATTTGAGCGAGATTTTACCGAAGATTTTGTTCAAATTTTATTCTCAATTAGGTAATCCTGATTATAATTATGTTATCCAGAGTTATCTCTCCAGCACTTCTCATAGCCAGGCAAAGCACTGGTTTTTTCAGATTCTGCCGCGTCTTACCCCGATTGGCGGTTATGAATTGGGTTCGGGGATTTTCATAAATATTGTTAAACCGGAAGAAGCAGCGGAGTTTCTCAGGGAGGTGATTTAATTGAAAATAGATAAGATTTATCCAAAGTTGAACGAGATAGAAAGTGAAATAGAAAGTTTAAAGATATTGATTTTAGAGCGCTATCAAGTTCCCAAGCAATGGATATCTCTGCGGGGTATGGGTAAAGTGTTAGTCAGTGAAAATGAATTAGAATATTCAATAAAAAAGGCAAAGAAATCTCTATTTAATGGGAATAATCTATGAAAACAATCGCTGAGATTAATAAAAAAATCAAACAGGGAAAAGTGGTGGTGGTAAATGCCGAGGAGATTATTGACATCGTTGAGCGAAAAGGTCCTCAAAAAGCGGCTGAGGAGATTGATGTAGTTACTACGGGCACCTTTGCCCCGATGTGTTCTTCGGGCGCTTTTCTGAATCTAAAACAGCCAAAGCCCAAGATAAAGATTCAAAAGGCATGGCTCAATGATATTGAACTCTATGCCGGCTTAGCCGCCGCTGACCTTTATTTAGGAGCAGCCCAACTCCCTGAAG
>JAGGUG010000046.1 GCA_021158625.1 Candidatus Omnitrophota bacterium
AATGTATTCCATAGGGCAACCACCTCCTTTCAGGCTTAAAATTATACCTTAGAGGTGGTTGCTTTAAAACAAAAATTTAACATTTTGTTTTAGTAATTAACATTAACATTTTGTTATTGTAACAACAGAAACTTGAAAAATCTTGACCTTATATGCCATATCGTATATACTGGGTTATGGATTGAAGAGGATGATGTAAAACTTGCTTAAAATTATAGAAAATGCTGACTAAAACAAAGAAATATATAAGATTTGGTCTTACTCTAATAATTACTACAGCGATACTTACCTATTTATTTCAGGAAATTCCTTTTGCTAATGTCCTGAATTTGATAAAAGAAGCTGATTTTAAGATTATTCTTTTGGCTCTGGGCATCTCTTTTGTTAATAATTTTCTGGTCTCTGCTCATAGATGGAAAGCAATACTAAAGTACCTGGGTTGCCCCATCTCCTTGAAGGATTCGTTGCTAATCAAGATAGGAAGTAATCCTATAATCAGTATACTGCCGTGGAAAACAGGCGAATTTTTTAGACCGTTATATCTAAAACGGTTTAGAGGAATTTCTTACTCCAAATCAGCTTTTTCTATTATAAGTGAATATACACTTAATATTTTAGCACTTGCGTTCCCTATTCTTATTGGTCTGATAATTTATTTAAGTCATAACAATAACCTTAATTTCAATTTACCAAAAACTATCGGCATTGTGTTCTTATACCTATCATTTTTATCAGTGAAGCATAGCAACTACTATACATTATTTAAAATGTATCTGAAGAAACTGGAGGGGCTATTTAAAAATAAATCCATCCTTTCATATACATTCTTATTTATGTTTGGAGAACTATTTAATATTTATCTATTGTCAAAAGCACTCCATAGTCCCCTTCCTTTATATGCAATATTAATATTCGTACCTATAGTAATCCTTGTTAGCGGCCTACCTGTGACAATTCTTGGTTTAGGCACCAGGGAAGCGGCTATATTATTCTTCTTTTTTAAATTTGCTCCTCCGGAAACCTTGCTATCCTTGGGCATACTGTATTCCTTTGTGGAGCATCTGGCTCCAATGATTATCGGGGTAAGTTTGTCAGGGCTATTTTTAAGCAGAATATTTTGAACAAAACCGAGCAGTGTTTTCTCAAAACAGCAATGAAAAAATATCTATTTTTCTTCCTGATAACCATTACTATCTTTACCTCATTTATCTTTAAGGATAGATTAACTCTTGGCGCAATCTCAAAATTAGTATACTTAAAAGATAAATTGGGGAAACTTTATATTGAAAGGTTAAGCTTTGAATTGGCCGATGATGAAGAACAAATTCATACAGGGTGCACAGAAAAATATGTTCTAAAGGCCTCTGATGGAACAAAATGGTTGTTTAAAAAACACAATCGCCCTCAAATCCTCCTCGCTTATAGATTAGCCAATATTTTAGGTATAGATACGCCCGAGAGGTATAGATTTAATATTTCCATAAATGGTATAAACAAAGAGGGATTTGTTCAAAGAATGATACCCTCGGCTAAACCATTTTTCAATCTTGCTTTCTTTTTTATTACACAGCATAAAGAAAATAGAATCCTCTCCTCGGCATTGTTCAACGGCATTTTTTGCTATCTACTTTATATCCCTAATAGTGGATGCGAACTATTAGTTGACTCCTCAGAAAAAATCCATCAAATTGACCTTGACAATGCATTTAATGCATTTTGTGAATTGGGTAGTGATGAGATTATAACGAAGAGCAATGTTGAGTATTTAATGTACATTGATAACAGTGAGTATCTAATGGATATTGACATAAAAGACATTGATATAGATTTTGAGCAAATCTATGCTTTTTTAAAACATATAGAGAAAATAGATAATGATTGGTTAATAAAATATCTTAAAATTGATAAACTTGACGAGAACGAAGCAAAATATGTAGACAATCTAGTGAATATACTAATAAGAAAGAAAAAAACACTATTGGAAAAATCTCATTTTTATTTCTCTTCGCATCCTAATTTTTGTAGCGAATCTCTATACTCTGCGAGCAGTTTTCCTTACCGAATAAAAATATGCAAAAAACTATGTAGGGATATTTTGCAAAGATGTATTGATTTACTGTTCTCAAAAAAGCAAAGGAACAAAAATGAATTATCGGCAATCTCGTCAGGAAGAGCATGGGAATATGTTGGAGATGCCTTACAGAACTCCTTTGACTGCCTATTTGACAGTAAACCCACTGATATTAAAAATCAAGCAATCAAATTGCTCTCAGATGCAGAGAACAAACTGATATCTATGCGTCGTAATTGTGGCGATTTTAGAGAGAAATTAGCGATTACTTTATATATAAGGCAAGCAAGAACACTTAAAAAATACATAGAGGAATACTGCACAGATGAAGATGACTTTGTCAGTTTGCCCTGGGATATGTTCGTTCAGATAGTACAAAATGTTCATACCTTTAAGCATCCTTTATCTACAGATCAGTGGTTCTCTTTTATAACATATCAAACCAAAGGGGCTGTTCCTATAGTAAAAACAAAAGGTGAAGATGAATACATCATAGGATTGATAAAATTAATTAATAAGCAGCGCGATGAAGCAATGAAATATTTGGCAATTGCCCAAAAAGAAGGATATGCTATTGATGAAATTATAGATATTAAAAAAATTTTAAAATCTAACAAATCTGCGTTATGAGTTTAATAAATAACAGAATAATTCTCATCCGTTTTTCCCTGCCCCAAAAAAGAAAGCACGGCCATCCCTATAATCGCAGACCCCCTCTCCAGATAGGGTATATGATTTCATTGTTAAAAAAAGAATACGAAATCAAATTCTTAGATGGATGGATAACTAACTATTCTCTGAATTTACTATTAAAAAAAACAAGGGATTTTAATCCAGTGGTTGCGGTAATGAGCTTTACTGCTGAGGAGAGGCAATCTGCTCTGGTATACGCCACTAAAATAAAAGAACTCTCTTCTCACATAAAAATAATCTGTATTGGCCCATATGCTTCAACCTTGCCTCAAACTTTAATCTTTGAGAAATCACCCATTGACTTTGTATTGATGGGCGAGTGCGAAATAGACCTTGTAAGAGCCCTTAGAAATCTCAACTCAACTGAGGAGCTAAAAAAAATTAGAAGCTTATATTTCAAAGAAAAACCGCAAGCAGAGATAGCTTTGGTTGAAGACCTGAATAGATTACCTATGCCGGAACACTCTTTCTTTAACCCCAAGCATTATTTCTCCATTTACCCATTACCGCTCAATTTAACACTCAAATGGGGTTATATTCTTAGTTCGCGGGGCTGTCCACATCGATGCATATTCTGCTCACCGGTTATTCGAACCTCTTACGGCTCAAAGATGAGATTCCGTTCAGCTAAAAGTGTTGTGGAAGAAATGCTTTACCTGAAATCAGCAGGAGTAAATATTATTTCATTTGAAGACGATAATTTTACAGCATCTAAAGAGCATATCTTGGAACTATGCAAAGAGATAGTGAATAAAAAAGTAAATTTGCCCTGGATTGCTCACGGCAGGGTTGCTGATTTATCTAACGAGATTATGTTTGCTATGAAAAAAGCAGGTTGCGTATTACTCAAGATAGGTGTCGAATCCGGCTCAAATCGGATTATAGATATTTTATCAAAGACAGAAGAAAAGATAGATTGGAATAAGAAGACACGAGAGGTGTTTGAGCAAAGCAAAAAAATAAATCTTTCTCTTCACGCTATGTTTATTATCGGCAATCCTCAAGAAACAGAAAAGGATTTAAATTTAACTATAAATTTAATCAACGAGATAAAACCAGAATCTATTCAAATCCACTATTTTGTGCCCTATCCTGGCTCAATCGCCTTTGACCGATATTGCTATAACCAGAAATTCAATGATGCTCTTCACCACTACAACCCTTCAAATATTATAAATCTGAGCGAAATTAATACAAAAAAATTAAAAAAAACTCAGAGGTATATATACCGAACCTTTTACCTAAAACCGCCCTTTCTAATTAAGCACTTCTTGAAATATTGGCGGTTTTATCTTCATAATCCAAGGGTTGCAAAAGAAGGAATTAAAGGATTGATAAGGATATAAAGCAAACCCTGTTAGATAGTAAACATCTAACGGGGTGAAGTTATGAAATTCATTCCCAGACAGAATACATTCCACTTTAGAGGAGAATTCAAATTAATCCTCCAGACTATACTATCCGGAGACTGGAAGTACGGAAAGGCGTTGTCAGAATTAGAAAAAAAATTTGCTGAGTATATAGGATGTAAATATGCAATTTTAGTCCCTTCGCTTACCTTCGGAATGGAACAAATTCTCAAACTCTTGCTTGACAAAGGAGATGAGGTAATTTGCCCCGCTTTTAACTATTATAGTATACCTCTGGCAATCCTCTCAGCCAAAGCAAAACCCGTATTTGCTGATGTCAATTATAAAACATTTAACATTAATGCAGAAGAAATAGAAAATAAATTGACTGATAAAACAAAAGCAATTATCGTTCTCCACTTTGGAGGTCAAGTAGCAGACCTAAATTCCATCTTAAAAATAGCCAAACGACATAATCTATTTGTTATTTCTGACTGTGCCCATGCCTGTGGAGCAGAATATAATGAAAAAAAGTTAGGAGCAATAGAAGAAGCGGCTTGCTTCAGCTTTGGAACAGGCAAAAATCTGGATGGTTTTGGCGGAGGTATTGTAACAACGAACAATGATTTTTTAGCCGGCAATATCAGAGAGGCTGTAAATTCATTATGCTGCTGGCCAAGCTTAAAGGAATTAATAATCAAAATCGGGCGCGCTTATATTCAATGGTTGTTAATGAAGCCGATATTTTTTCATCTTCTCACCCTTCCTTTAATCTGGATATCCAGTGCTATCCATAGAGAAACCGACATTTTGTATGAGATAGCCAACCTCGGCAGCAAAAAAATACCTTCTAATTTATCTGCTAAAGAGAGAATAAGATTCTCCAATCTTCAAGCCAAAGTTGTCCTTGAGCATCTAAAATCTTTAGACATAAGAAATGAAAAGGTTATAAACAATGCCCATTTCTTAAGTAAACAGTTATCCAGCCTTGATAATGTTGGACTTCCTGTAGAACTTCCTGAAACAAAATCTGTTTTCCTGCTGTATCCAATAAAGGTCAAGGACAAATGGAATCTGTCATTTAAACTTTTAAAACAAGGTATTGACACCCGAAGGAAATATTTTGATGTTCCTGCTGACACCTGCTGTCCTATAGCCGAGAAATTGGCCCAAGAAACACTTTATTTGCCGGTTTATGCTGAATTAGAAAAAGATGACATTATAAGAATCGCAGAAACTATCAGGAGAATTTTAAGTGAATGAAAATATTAAGATAGATATAGTAATTCCGGCTTATAACGAAGAGCAAATTTTAGAGAAAAATGTTGATAAGTTAATATCTTTTTTAAAAGACAATTTTGGCTATAAAAATTATAAAGTTATTATAGTGGATAACGGTTCAACAGATAACACTTTTGCCATATCTCAAAAGCTTGAGAAAAGGTATAGTAAGGTTACCTGTCTTCACCTGAACCAGAAAGGCAGAGGGAACGCACTGAAAAAGGTATGGTTAGAAAGCGAGGCAGATGTTGTCAGTTATATGGATGCTGATTTATCCACTGATTTAGAAGCCATTCCTGAATTGGTTAATTCAATTATAATAGATGGATATGATATTGCAGTTGGTTCGCGTCTCTTACCGACCTCAAGAGTTAAACGCTCTCTATTAAGAAAATCTCTTTCCTATATCTATAATATCCTCATCAAAAATATATTTGGCTTCAAGGAACTTTCTGACGCCCAATGCGGTTTTAAGGCATTAAACAAAAAAGTAATAAAGAATGTGCTTCCTGAGGTAAAAAATCAAAATTGGTTTTTTGATACGGAGCTATTAATTTTAGCCCAGAAAAACGGATTCAAAATAAAATATATACCTATTAATTGGAAAGACAGACCAAAGACTAGGGTAAAGATAATGGATACTATTTTTGAGGACATCGCTGGCATATGGAATTTAAAAAGATTATTAAACTCACAAAAGATATAACCCTGGCAAAAATTCTTAAACACTGCATACCTCTCAAAGTAACGCACAATATTACTTATAGATGTAATTTAAATTGCTCCTTTTGTTTATTGAAAAAGAGATTAAATAAACCTGATAGTCCCGAAATGGATACCTCCCAAATAAAAAGGATGATGAGAGAATTTAAACAAATAGGAACAAAATTCTGGTTATTTAGTGGTGGGGAACCTCTTTTAAGAGAAGACCTTGGTGAATTAATTAGTTATGCCAAAGATAAAATGGATTTTCATTGTGGTATATCTACTAATGGAACATTGCTTGCTGAGAAGATAAAAGAGGATTCTTCTTTTAAGCGACTTGACCTCGTTCAGATTAGTTTGGATGGTCCAGAGGAAATTCAGAATAAATTAAGGGGCGAAGGAACATATACTAAAATAACCTCGGCCTTGGATGCCTTAAGAAAGTTACATATTAAAACGGTAATTACTGTTTTGATTTCCAAAAATAATCTCGATTATTTTCATTCTCTTATTAAACTCGCAACCCAATACAACGCAAATATTATCTTTCAGGTAATAGATACTCAACCGGCAGGGGTTAGTGAATTAAAAGAAAAGTTTTTTCCCTCCAGAATTGCATTTAAAAAAGCTGTGCAGGAATTAATAGAAGAGAAAAAGAGAAATCGTTTTATTATCAATTCTCTTGATTACCTCAAGATGATAAGAGACCTCTGGCCGGATGTCCCTCATAAGATAAAATGCTATGCAGGCCGGTTTTATTGCGAAGTTACTCCTGAGGGTTTTGTTGTATCCTGTTGCGCTAAATTAGACAGAATTAAGGATACCTGCAATGGATTAGATGCAGGATTCCACAAGGCTTTCTTCCAATTAGATGATATGTCTGAATGCCGAGATTGTTATTATGCCGGACCTCAGGAATTAAATATTATCTTTAAAATGTTTCCTTTAAACATAATAGCGCTCTATAAAAATTATTCTCGCCTGAGGCAACTATTAAAATAACCAGGAAGAAAGATACTCTCTAATAATCTAATGGTTAATATATCAAAAATCTTTTTGAGCTTCTTTTCTAAACGAAAAGGCATTTTAGTTTTTCTGCTTTTTGTTGTTTTATTTATTAGCCTAATCTTGATAATAAGAGTACCAATCTATCAGGTTTTTGAGTATGACTCCGATGAAGGAATCGATTTAATGGCTTCTTTACTCCTTGCAAAGGGGTTCCCTCTTTATAAACAAATATGGTATGAACATCCACCTTTAGTGCCAGTAATCCTATCTTATTGGTTTAAGTTACTTGGGCCATCGGTCCATCACGGCCGCCTTCTCATATTAATCTTCTCGGGAATATTCCTCTGGGCGTTTTATCAAACAATTAAGAATCTATGGGGAAGTTTCTGCGCCTTTACAGCCGTTGTATTTCTGCTTCTATCTACACTCTTTCTTTGTTTACACATCTCGGTTATGCTCTGTACCCCTGCACGTGCTTTGGCAATGCTCTCAATCTACTTTATAACTCTCTATAAAAAATCCTGCTCAAAGCGCTTTTTGGTATTATCAGGAATTTTTATGGCTCTCTCACTACACGCTAAATTGATTATGCTATTTCTGGTGCCACTCATTGCCTTAGAAATCGCTTATGTCAAATGGTTAAGTTTAAAAGCAAAAAAGGTCTGAATTACTTTCTTTTTACTCTCCTTTTATGGTTTGGCAGTTTGTCAGCTGTCTATCTTGCTATTGTCATAATATTTTTTCATCTTGATTTTCGTATGTTTATCCAGCAACTATTTCAACCCCATTTAAAACAAATAATTGTGCCCGGAAATGATTTCTCTACTATATGGAGAATGATATTAACAGATTATGATATCGCTCTTCTGGCATTAATGGGTATAATCTTGCTTATCAAACAAAAGAAATGGCAATTTTTCTTCCCTGCTCTGTGGCTGGTTACCGCTCTTGGCATATTGCTTAAATGGCAACCTATTTGGGACCACTATTATCTGCTTATTTCAATTCCTATCTGTTGGCTGGCGGCGATTAGCTTTAGTCAATTTTTTGCTGATATACGAAGAAATAAAAAGATTCAGAAAACAAATAAATCTAAGAAGGCAGATATATTTTTACGCTGGATAACAGCTGTTTTGATAATCGTAACGATAGCAAGATTACCCCTTAAGTGCTATAGAACAGCACAGAATATCGGAATAGGAGGCAGGGGCAGAGCAACACCTGGAGAGTATGCTGTAGTTAATTTATTATGGGAGCACAAAAAACACGCACATTGGATATTCACTGATAGACCAATATTCGCTTTTTGTGCTGATATATTAATTATTCCGGAACTGCTTATTATAAGTGAAAAAAGAAACTTTGCCACCCCTGAGGCACAAAATTATTGCATAAATAAGTTACAAAAGTATAAACCTGAGTTGATACTTTTAAATGACCTCAAGTATTTTGGCCCAAAAGTACTATCTTATATTGAAGAAAACTACACTAATATCTATCAGGATAAAATCCCTCCTTCTGGATGGCACAGTGAGATATGCATTAATTATAATAGACTATTTGCCAGTGTCAGAAAAGCTATTAGAAATAAGCAGTTTTCTCATCCTGCTACTGATTTTACAAATATAAAACTCTACCTACGAAAGGATATTGCGGGTTCGTTATGATTTCGGTAATAATTCCTGTATTTAACGAACAAGAATCTCTGAAAATACTCCAGAAAAAATTGCATAAAGTTATGGCAAGAATCTGCTCTGAGTATGAAATTATTTATGTAGACGATGGAAGCACGGACTATTCCTTAAAGGTTTTGAAAGAAATAAAACGGGATTATCCTTTGATAAAAGTAATCTCTTTCAAAAAAAATCAAGGCCAATCTACGGCTCTATTTGCTGGTTTTAAAGAGGCAAAAGGAGATTGGATAATTACCCTTGATGCAGACCTGCAAAATCCTCCTGAAGAAATTTCCAAATTTTTGGAATTTAAGGATGATTTTGACTTCATTACCGGAATAAGAACAGAAAGAAAAGATAGCTTTTTAAAAAAAATTTCTTCTGGTATTGCCAGATTTTTTAGGCAGGTGATATTAAAAGATATTACCAAAGATACAGGTTGTTCCTTGCGTATGTTTAAAAAAGAAGTTATAGAACATTTTCCTGCATTCAGAAATTCCCATAGGTTTTTTCCTTTCTTGGCGAGGTCAATGGGGTTTAAGGTAAAAGAGATACCTGTGCAACATAACCCGCGTAAATTTGGAAAGTCAAAATATGGAATTTTAAAAAGAGGAAAGGAAGGAATTTTTGATCTATGGGGAGTATCTTGGCTGAAAAGAAGGCTTATAAAATATGCCTCGTTTCGCTCGGCATATGATTACATCGATTAAATGCCGATTACACAAACTAACCCCGTTAGAAATATTGCAGATATAGCAATTTACAAATGTAGCGAATAAATTTCTACGACTTTAGGAATTTCTAACGGAGTTAAATTCTCGTTGCAAAATCGCTGTAATCTGGTTTTAATCTGTATAATCAGTAGCGGATTGAAAAATCCGATACAATAAATTATGAAGTTAAGTATACCTATTGAGGTTTTGTGGTTGGGCTTAGGACTCCTAGGTCAATTTCTCTTCTTCTTGAGATTCTTCTCCCAGTGGCTGGTAAGTGAAAAGAGAAAAGAAAGCATTACCCCTCTCTCTTTCTGGTACTTTAGCATTTTAGGAGGTTTGCTTCTACTTTCCTATGCTATTTATCGAAAAGACCCGGTATTTATTTTGGGCCAGAGCTTAGGAATTTTTATCTACGCCAGAAATCTATACTTTATCTACCGCAAAAAGTTATGAAGCTAAATTTCTCTACTAAATTTAAAAGTATTTTAATCCCCTTGCTTTTTGTTGTTCTATTTATAGGAATAATCCTAATAATAAAACTACCGATTAGCCAGGTTTTTGAGTATGATTTAGACGAAGGATATAATGTAATAAAATCCTTACTTTTTCTAAACGGATTCTCCCTTTACAGAGAAATATGGAGCGACCAGCCTCCCCTATTTACTTTAGTATTATCTTATTGCTTTAAACTGTTTGGACCATCAGTTCATCACGGCCGTCTTCTTATATTAATCTTCTCGGGAATATTCCTCTGGGCGTTTTATCAAACAATTAAGAATCTATGGGGAAGCTTCTGCGCCTTTACAGCCGTTGTATTTCTAATTTTATCTGCGGGCTATCTTCGCCTTAGCGTTTCAATTATGATTGGCATTCCCGCCCTTGCTTTAGCAATGCTTTCAATTTACTATGCAACCCTTTATAAGAAATCTTATTTAAAACATTTATTGATATTATCAGGAATTTTTATTGCTCTGTCGCTGCAAACCAAATTCTTTACTGCATTTCTGATACCTATTATTGTCTTGGAGATTGTCTATGCCAAAAAGCCCTTTCTTTTCCCTCTCCTTTTATGGTTTGGCAGTTTTTTGGTTGCTTATTTTGCTATTGCTATAAGATTTTTTCATTTTGATTTTTCTTTAATGTTCAATCAACTACTTCTACCTCATTTAAGGCAAATAACCATAACCGGACCTAACTTCTCAGTTCTATGGGAAATGATATTAGCAGATTATGATATTGCTTTGCTGGCATTGATGGGTATAGTTTTACTTATCAGACAAAAGAAATGGCAATTGTTTTTTCCAGTTTGGTGGTTAGCAATTATCCTGATTACTCTAATGATATGGAAGCCGATATGGGAGCATTATTATCCCCTTATCTCCATTCCGATGTGTTGGCTGGCGGCAATTGGTGTTAGTGAATTATTTAGGAGCAGTTTTAGTTCCTCAATGTAAAATTATCCGCGCCCCTTCCTCCAATTCTATTCTTCCTTTATCTCCCACATGAATACCTCTATTTTCCCCTCCTGTTAAGATAACTCCACTTTTTATCTTCAATCTCCCTGAAAGAACATACAATCCATTTGGGCTTATGTCTTTATCCTCAGTTAGCTCCATATCGGTCTCAATTATCATATCTTTCCCAATCATTGGACAATCAGGGTCATCTAAATCCACAAGGCCATCGCAATCATTATCTATCCCATCTGAACATAAGCAACCCTCGCTAAAAGATTGCTTTGACTTATCCAAATGGCAGTTGGTAAGTTCTGATATACCTATAGTTGAAGGATGTTCAGAGGGAGTTTGAGGATTGCAATCGCAATAAGGATTACTACTTCCAGGATTGATTAATTCAGGCCTGCCCCTTTGCTCAAAGGTTTGAAAAACTGAACTGGCACAATCAGAGCACTGGTCAGTAAAACTGTCATTATCATTGTCCTCACTCTGGTCTGATTCTGGGCAGGGCGCTGGTATGCAGGGCCTACAGCAAGTGTAATTTCCGCACTGAAAAGGGGTTTCCGAACAAATCACATCTTCTCCATCATAAGCAAAATATCTATCTCCAATGCAATGACCTCCTTCGCCAAAAGGGCACTTCCTAACAATTGTCTTGCAGGGAGGAATTTTCTTCAATAAAAAAATAACTGTTATCCCCAAAATCAAAATTATTAAAAATTTTATTAAAGATTCAGTTTTTATCTTCATTTTTAGCTATATCCTTTCGTAACAAAAGAAAAACAAATGAACCTCTCTTTTCGAATTTCCCTAAACCACTACTCCAATTCCATTCGGGGATTTCATTTTGATAGATAAGAGCGTAATTTTCCTTGATATAGGAGATTACCTCTGGACCGTAGAATTGCATCTGATTTAGAAGTATCAATTCCGGATTGTATCTCTGCAGGGTATGTTTAAGATAACCTCGCATCTTATTGCTCTGCAATCCCCTCTTTTCGGTTATAATTGCCAATTCCGGAGGGACAGGAATATTCGCATAAAAAGCAAATATCGGTCTATCGGTAAACATCCAATGGGTAATTGGTCGGTATTTAAATAATAAATTCATTATTTGGGCGTGTTCAGGACTTGTATAACCTCTAACATTATCAACCATCCTTGTCCATTTGACCGGCAATCTAAAAATAAACAAAGCAATCAAAGTTATAGTTAGCCAGCGAATGAGATGACTCTTCTTGAAACTCAGGAGTTCTTTAACCCCGATTGCCGAAAGCCAACAAACAGGAAGGCTTACAAAGGGATAATAATGATAATAGATGGGGCGATGGATAGCCAGAACAACTGCGATTAAAATGAGCCAACCAACAGGGAAGAAAAACCTCCATTTTTTTTTAAATATAAGCAAAATAACACCGGCTAAAGCAAGTAGAACAACAGCATAGTCAGCTAATAGAAATTCCCTAAAAAACAACCAATCGCTATCGGGGAAATGCAACTTAGCGTAAAAATGGGGCAGGACTAATTGCTGAAAGACCATCCTGAAATCAGTGTGGAAAAAATAGGAAATAACGCCAAGCAAGAGAAGCGATAAACTTCCCAGAAATAGAAAGCTCTGCAAATAAGAGCGCTTCCTCTCCTTATTAGCAAATACAATTTCTAATATAAATAAGGGTATAAGAAATGCCGTAAACAGTTTAGTCAACATTGATAAGGCCATAAACACTGCCGAAAGAATCAAAAAATGCATTAACCCTGTCTTCCTATAAGCCTTTATGAAATAGATAGAGAGCATAGCAAGAGAAATCGCCACTGTTCCTATCATTACCGAAGTGCTTAAATGCAGATAAAACGAAGAAAAAAGTAAACCTATAACACCTATAAAAGCAGCCACGCTTCCCCATTCAATCTCAATTGTTTTATAAAATGCCCAAAGGAGTATTAACGAGAAAATTAGAATAAAAACCCTTGCATAAAAGACAGATGGGCTAAGGAATTTGAACCAGTGACTAAGCATTATATAAAACAAAGGCGGTTGGTCATTCCATATTCTCTCATAAAGAGAAAAACCCTTAAAAAAGAGAGAAGTCACCATTAAATCCATTCCTTCATCCACATTATATTCAAAACTCTCCCTCATTGAGTTTCCTACCGGAAAGATGAGAGCAGTGAATAAAAGAATAAACGCTAAAGGAATAAAAATCTTCTTCATCGGATATCTATTAGCGCCCCTTCCTCTAACTCTATCTTTGCACCGTCCTGGACATGAATCCCTCTCTTACCAACGGTCAACTTCACATTAGGCCCTATTTTTAAAGTTCCTGAGAGGATATATAATCCATCAGGGCTTATGTCTTTGTCTTTGGCAAAATATGCATCACTTTCTATTACTACATCCTTTCCCAATATTGGGCAGTCATTATCCTGAAAATCTATCAGACCATCGCAGTCGTTGTCTATTCCATCTAAGCATAAACAACCTTTCTGGAAAGATTCCCCTGTTTCATCTAAGTAGCAATTTTTGAGTTCAGATGTAATGCCCTCTCTTGCACACTTCATCTTACACTTTATATATTCAGCAGCAATTTCAGTTTCTTCAACAGGCAAAGTAGAAGAAAGAAATCTCTTGCAATTTTCATTATAGGAAACCATATTGGCTAAATTCTTAAGAGCCCCGAAGTGGAAGTTTCTTAATTGCCTGTTCCACTCATAGGAGGTATATATGTATCTGCCTTTGCCAAGATAGGCAACAAGATATCCACTTTTAACTGTTTTTCCAAAAGGACTCTGACAGGAGGTCAACGCTATAAAATTTTTTGAATACTTATACGGGAAACTCCATCCTCTTTGATGAATCCAGCCCTTAAAATCTCTTTCTTCTATCTTATTAGGAAAGTTAAATAAAGGTTCATCCGTAGAGATTATCTTTATCGGGCTATTTTCATCGGTTATTGGCTCAAAGAAAAGTTCCAAAGAAAGAGGGCTCCATAAAACCTGATCTTCAAACCTGCTCAATTGATTAAAGACCACAAGATTTCCTCCTTCTTCAACAAATTTTAAGAGGTTTTCTCTTATTCTCTTTAAGTCATAGGGGAAATCCTCGCAGATGTAATCATTCATATATTGCCCTATGACTATAGTATCAAAATCTGATAAATTCCCTTCTTGAAGGGCATCAGTTTTTATCCTCTGAACATCAAAACCCAATGTTTTCAAAACAACAAAAAGGGTATTATTATTTTCCTCTAACAGACCAATTCTATTAGGAAAAATGTTTATCCCGATAACCCCTGAAGGTAAAAACTTTCTTTCTATAAGTTTTCTTTCTTCTTTATGAATCTCTGTTAGGTCCTTCAAAGAGAGAAAATCTTTATCCTGTACCGTCATGGTGCGGAGTTTGCTCTCTGAAAAACCCTTTGCTTTGACTAAAGAATAACGAATGTTCTCTTCAATATCCTTATATCTTTCCAACACCCATTTCCCAAACCCCTGGCTTCTGTGTTGAGAAAGGGCTTCAAGGGCAATCTCCTGATAGGTTTTATTCCTTAGAGGAATCTTCTGATGGGGATTAAGCAGAACATCGTATTTGTCCTCATAAGTTCTGTGGAATAATTTCAAAGGCTGCCAGACAGAAACTCCCGATTTCAACTGCTGAGCAAAGGATTTAGGGTTTCCGGCTAAATCAAATGTCTCCTCGCTTAAAATAGCCACCGCTCTATGTTGGGCGCTGAGCTCAGATTTATTGTGTTTTGTAATGATGATATGCGGCCTTATCAGGCGATAAAAGTAGACCAATCTCCGCAAAGTGTCCCTTTTATTCCATTCCTTTCCTACCCGCTTAAGCGAAGTTGTGTATTCAAAATCGGGTTTTCCTAAATAATAAACTTTGTCAACCCCTAAAATAGAAGCCGCTCTTTCTACCTCTTCTGTCCTTAAAAAACCCAGATCTTTATAGAGAGAAGGATTCACTCGGTTTTCTCCGCCTTCACCCCTGGTAAATAAAAGAAGATAGGTCTGGCAGCCAAATTTCTCCTTTAAATAGAGAAGCGCCTCGGCATCCTCATCATCGGGATGAGCGGCTAAGCACAGCGCGCGACATTGAGCAGGATGAAAGGAAGGAAACCATTTTCTTTTTGGAGAAGGACTGCCCTTTTTCTCCTTAAAAACAAGGCGTTCAAATTCCCTCCCTACAATATAAGCGCTTTTGTTATGAATTCTTCGTTTTAGCCCTCTTTCTTCAATCCACCCTCCCTCTTGTTGACCGACTATAAACATAGGGATTTTTACTCCCTGTTTTAGTTTATCAGCAAACTGAGATTTGCGAATGTGCACTCCTCCCAAGCCAAACCTTTTATATATCTCAATCTCCTCTTCTGTCCAGGCATCAAAGATGAGTTTCTGGACAATCTTTTCTCTTAGTGACATTTCTGTTAAAAAATGCGTTAAAGGCACATCAAAAATCTCTTCTTTCTCCTCTAATATCCGCTGAACTGAATCATCTATATCCTTCTCTTTAAGTTTCCCTTGTTTAACCGCCTTTTCTACTGCCGATAATATCTGCAGAATAACCTTTTCTGCTTCTTGGGGACGGCAATAGACCAATCCTAAGTCAACCCCGGCTTCAAACACCATAGTTACAATCTCACCAATATATGGTGGCTTGACTCCCATAAGAGCCGCATAATGCCGAGGCCCTCCCATAGCGTTCAACTCGTCAACGATGATTATGCCCTCAAAACCAAGTTCTTTGCGGAGAAGTTCGCTAACAATTTTATAAGAAAAACTTGCCGGTCTTTCATCCAAAAAAGGATATACAGCGTGGTCAACCATAACCCAGAAACGCTCATCGCTCTTAATCAGCTCTCTATAAGGCAAAAGTGTTCTTTCAAGCTCTTCCCGGGAAAGAAAAATCCTGGGTAACCAAAGATGGGGGTCTTTCTCATAAGATTGTCCTAAACCGGGAAAGTGCTTCACTATGGGAATTACATCTGCCTCATTCATTCCCCTGACCTGCGAAAGGACAAGTTGCGTTACTACTTTTGGGTCATCTGAGTAAATCCGTTCACTTCTTAATAGACGATTGGCAAAACAACTAATATTTTTAGTAACATCAGCAACCACCCCTAAATTTACATTATACCCCTCTTCTAACATAAACTTGCCAATAATTTCCCATTCTTTTTGAAATAATTTAGGTGAAAGGTATTCTGAAGAAGAAAGATGGTCTATATTCCAGAATCCCTCTTTATCTCCCTTGAGTAACATTCTATTTTCCTGTCCTAATTCCTGCATAACCTCCTTTTGGCTAACATATTCTTTAAGTGCCAACTCCTTTTTTATCCTATAATCTTTTATATCCTTCTTATGATCAAACTGCGGACAAACACATATTCCCTCTGGCCTATGAACAAGATAATAAAAAATCTCCATTGAATCAATCCATTTTTCTTTTTCTGCTCTTAGTTCATCTAAGGCAAGATAGAGAAATTTGGTGGTGGCGCTATGGTCGGGGTGATTATCTAAGGGGTGGGGCGTATAGATTCTTCTGGGTTTGTATGTTTTGAGGATATCCTTGAGGTCTAAAAGCAGATTCTTTTTGTTATACCCCTCTCTTGCCCTTGCAAAGGTTAGCGGATAAGGAGAGAAAGAAACCTGCGTATATTCTGAACGATAATTAAGGTCATAATCTTCCTCCCAAATAGAAGAAAGCCCGGCGTCCGGATAGCTTAAAAAGATTAAATCTTTTTTCCGGAGACCCAATTTCTCAACTGCTCTCTGCGCTTCTCTCTGCCTTTCTTTGCCTAAAGCAACATAATAACTATCTCTCTCCTTTTTATCTAAGGTATAAGCATCGCCATTGGTTAATAAAACAACTTTTACCGATTTCTTCTCCGAGATTGCTTTGGCAATCGTCCCTCCACAACACAATGTCTCATCATCAGGATGGGGAGAGAGAATCAGTATATCAGTTGATTTAGGAGAAAAACAGGATGTTGCGGAGAGAACAAGAAAAAAGAGGGAAATTAAAAAAGGAATTTTTTTCACTTTTAGTTTTACCAAATAATCTCATATTCACAAGCTGCAGATTTAGATTTTGTATACGCCTTGCATTTGTGACAGGTTAATTTGTCGGGAATAGATGAGACCGTTTTACCACATGCCGTAAAGGGTAGAGAGCTTACTTTATCAGCGGGTGTATCGCAGGCCGCAGATGGAAAAGTATGAGGGAGACTCTTAATTGTGACTTGGGGGTATGGATCGTTGCATAGATAATAAGTACAACTTCCGTCGCAAGGTGGGCTACAAGTAGTAGGAGAACATGTTGCTGTAGAAAATGCATTTTGAACTAAAGGTATGCATACTATGACCGCTACAAGAATTATTACACTTGCTATTGATGCTATTGAAAGTTTTCTTCTTCTATTCATTTTCACCCCCCCTGCTATCCGCCTGAGGCGGATAGCTGATTATTCACCCCCTTAAATAATTTCACCAAAGGTGAAATTCCGCCTTTGGCGGATTTAACGGGGCAAGCAGATTTAACTACCGATTACACAGATTGTTTATCTGTGTAATCTGCCTTTTAATCTGTGTAATCAGGCATTCGCTTTAGCGAATGCCTTGCCGATGATCATCCCCTCTCGAACAGCAACCCTTTCTTTTTTAATCCTTGGGTTATTTTCTCATCTTTCTCCAACCACTTTTCCAAATCCCAATCTTTCCTCTGACGATAGATATTATCCTTTATCTTCCAGATCTCTTTAACCGCCGAGGAAATCAAATCTTTACTTCTCCCCATAACTAATCACCTCCAAAGGCGTACAAAGATGAATTTTACCATAGCCATTCAATACATTCACTGCTTCTATCTTATCTTCAATCTCTGGCCTGACAATATGCCGACAATTCCAACTAACCAAAATATTTAATCCTGCACATACAGCTGAAGCAATGTGAATCGCATCTGCTTCTTTTTTCTTAGGAATAAGCTTCAGATGTATATACTCCCGCGCCAAAGTAGCCACCTCTGTCCTTTTTGACAATTCTTGAACTCTAAATCTCTTTATCAAAGATAACATATTTGTTCTTTTGGGCTCAGGACAAGCATCTAATTCAACAATTACCGTATCAGAAACATAAGCAACAAAACTCTTCTTTTTAATCTCCTCGAATAACTCCTTAGTTGCATCAATCTCTGCCTGTCGGGTAATATCCTCAAGAAAATAATAATTGAACAACGTTGTTTCCAAGTAAATTTTAGGTTTCATAGTCCCTCTGCTCTCGCTGATTATTCACCCCCTTAAATAATTTCACCAAAGGTGAAATTCCGCCTTTGGCGGATTTAACGGGGCAAGCAGATTTAACTACCGATTACACACCTGCCCGCCAATCTTGCCTGCCTGCCGGCAGGCAGGGCAGGCGGGGATTAAAAATTTCTGGAGTTTTATCTGTGTAATCTGCTTTAATCGCCGCAATCAGGCATTCACTTTCTTTAGCGAATGCCTTATCTCCCATCAACCAAAACCAGAATCTTGCCTTCGCCCTCCTCCAATTTCTCTAATGCCTTGGCGATAATCATCCCTGGTTTTATCTTATCAATATCTCCGCGCATCAGATGGCCAGGTTTGGAAGAGGTAACTAACAAGTCGCCGGGGCCTATTGCTCCGTTTTCAGTGGTTGCCTTACACTCTACTTGACCAAGTAGAGTTATTAATTTTCTATTTTCTCCTCCTTTTCCCAAAACAAACCCCGGAGTTTCCGAGACAATACCAACTACGCGATAATCATAGGGCTTGTTTGACTTCATTAATTTCTTATCCGCATTTCTGTCAATTACCATTACATCTCCAGCTTCGCAGGGCTCGGTGGTGAAGTACTCGGCGAGGTCAGCATTGGAGGTAATAACTCCTTGAGCGGTGATGCTTCCGTCAGTGGTAATGTTTCCGGCAGCACTAATAGTCCCATTGCTGTCTATACTTGTATTACTCCATATTTGTCCCGAAGCCCAAAGCTTTCCATCAAAATATCCTGCCTCATAACTCGAACCACCCGCATCAGCATAAATTGCATACGTTCCTGTTGTTGGCACCTTTGCATAGACACCATAATTATCCCCTTCTGCATAAACTCCATATGTGCCACCTTCTGCATAAACTCCGTAGTAGTCACCTGTTCCGTAGACGCCTAGGTTTCCACCTTTACCATAAACCCCTGCTTTTCCACCTCCATAAACTCCTATGCCACCAGCGAATGCGGTTCCGTAAACTCCTATATTGTAATCGTAGTTGTAGGGACCACCCGGAGAGTAGGTATCGGTACCTAAAATAGCACTTCCAGCAATACCAATATTTCTATAGTCCCCAGAAGCATCTGCATCTACACCAATGCATGTGCTGGTTCCGGTGGCGTTTACCTGAATACCTTTTCTTCCTGTTGTTATACTTACTGCTGTACCGGTTTGGTCACTATTTCCTATGGTTAACTTTGTAGCGTTTCCATACCCTGTCTGTGTTGCAATCGCCACCTGGCCATCAACTAAACCTAAAGTATCTGGGTCATCACTTGAACCCACGCCCAATTTGTTCACATGCTGAACATCATACTCTCCCGAGGGAGCCGGATAATAAGTAGTCAAGGTTATGTCCTCGGCAACGGATGAACGCACCGCTAACAACAACAAAACAATAACCAAAATTCCCAAAATTCTTCTTTTCATTTTTAATAAGTACGCAATCCCGAAACTTCGGGATTGCTGTACGCATTGACCCAGCACTTATTTACTGCAAATTGTTGTTTTGGGTAAAACTATTATAAGCCAAAAGTTATGATTTTACCTCAAACATTGTTTAGTAAATAAG
>JAGGUG010000115.1 GCA_021158625.1 Candidatus Omnitrophota bacterium
GAAGCACGCCGTTGATTTGCCCAGCGAGCAAATCACGGCTCGGTGCTCGCCCTCGCTCTCTCGCTCACTTCGTTCGCTCGAACCGTGCCCGCTCGGGCTGCGCAACGGCTTCTTAGCGACACAACCCGAACCCTCCGGCATAACCTCTGCTTCAAAGAACCTTTCAATCCTCTCCCAAAAATCTTCCTTTTCTTTTTCTGTCAAAAAGACTACCCGATGGGTGGGAAGAACGCTGATATTGTCCTCGTTCATTTCGGCTAAATAGGTAAGCACAAAACCGCTCTCTTTTGTCTTCATCTCCTGATAAAACCTTAAAGCGGCGCTATAACGGTGATGGCCATCGGCAATAAAGATTGGTTTACGGCGCATCTTTTTAATCAAAAGATTGATATCATCCTCTTTCTCTATCGCCCAGAGTGTATGCCCTACCTTTTGAACATCGCAGAAGTCAATCCTCGGTTTTCTTTTTAGATATTTGCTTATAACCCGGGAAATCTCTCTTTGTCTATCTTCGTAGAGAGCGAATATGGCGCTAAAATTGGCACTACATTCCTGAAGGAGTCTTAAGCGATCCTTTATCGGAAAAGAAAAGGTCTTCTCGTGGGAAAAGACCCCCTTCCCCTGCTGGTTTAGTTTTAATAAAGAAAAAAAACCTACCCGCACCTTTTCTTGAAAAGATGAAGGAGAATAGTATCTCTGGCGATAGATATAGAGAGCTGGTTTAGACGCCTCCTGTAAAATCCCTTTCTCTAACCATTTATGAAAGAGTTCCTTTGCTTGTCTATATCCACTTTTTTGTGTCTGGGGTAAACCCTGCACCGAACTGGTGCGGGGCAAGGAGATGGTCCTGCCGGCGATAAGGCGGATAATATTATATCTGCTCTGGCGATAAAGATTTTTAGCCTCCTTCCCGGAGATGACATCATAAGGAGGAGCAGTAACCTTATTTAGAGCAATCTTTTTTTGATTGTAGAATATCCCTTTGAATGGACGGATGATAGCCATTCTTCAACCAGTAGGCAGTTGGCAATTGGCAGTAGGCAATTTTTTATCTTTTATTTTGCCTACTGCATACTGCTTACTGCTTACTGATTTTTTTCTTGCCTACTGCCTACTGCTTACTGCCTACTGCCTTTATGTGTATCATCAACAACGAGATATCTGCCGGAGAGACACCGGAGATGCGCGCCGCCTGACCCAAGCAAATAGGGCGAATCTTATTCAGCTTCTCCCGGGCCTCTGCTTTTAATCCCTTAATCTGATTATAATCTAAATCCGGCGGGATAACTCGCTTTTCCAGTTGCCTGAATTTTGCCACCTGGGCTGATTGACGCTTGATATAACCCTCGTATTTTATGGTTAACTCAATGTGCTGAATAATATCCTCGGGAAAATCCCCGGCGAAAGGCAGGTCCTGGTATCTCTCCCCGGGCTGACACAGTAAATTAGCCAAAGATTTGCCAAAAACCCTCTTTTGCTTGAGTCGTTTTATTTCTTGTTTAATCACCCTCTCCTTTTCTTTCATCTGCTGGTAGGCCTCTTTGGAAACGAGCCCCACTCTATAGCCGTATTTCATCAGGCGAATGTCGGCATTATCCTGCCGCAGAAGCAAACGATACTCTGCCCGGGAGGTGAACATCCGATAGGGCTCATCTGTTCCCTTGGTCACTAAATCGTCAATGAGCACACCGATATATGCCTCATCGCGTCTTAAAATCAACGGCTTTTTTCCTTGCAGTCGCAAAGCCGCATTTATTCCGGCAATAATCCCCTGACCGGCGGCCTCTTCATAACCCGAGGTGCCGTTTATCTGCCCGGCAAAATAGAGGTTTTTCACCCTCTTTGTTTCTAAACTCGGCTTGAGCTGGGTCGGTGGGCAGAAATCGTATTCAATGGCATAGCCCGGACGCATCATCTCTGCATTTTCTAAACCTTTTATGTGTCTTAACATAGCCAGTTGAATATCTACCGGTAAGCTGGTGGCTAAACCGTTTAGATAAATCTCTTCCGTGTTTCTTCCCTCTGGCTCTAAAAATATCTGGTGTTTGGATTTATGGGGAAAACGCACTATCTTGCTTTCAATAGAGGGGCAATAACGCGGGCCGGTAGAGTTTATCTGCCCGTTATAGAGAGGAGCGCGCTGGAGATTCTCGGAAATAATCTGATGAACCTTCTCGTTGGTATAAGTAAGATAGCAGGGAATCTGTGACTGACTGATTTTAGAATTGGAAAAGGAAAAGGGTTGTGGATTGCTATCTCCTTCTTGTATTTGGAGTTGCGAAAAATCTATACTTCGTCTATTCACTCGCGGGGGAGTGCCGGTCTTTAACCGACGAACCTCAAAACCAAGGTTGCGTAAACTCAAAGATAACCTCTGGGCGGCAAACTCTCCGGCTCGGCCGGCAGAGTATTTGAATTCACCGATATGAATCAATCCCTGCAAAAAGGTTCCGGTAGTCAAAATCACCACTTTTGCTTTATAGAGGGTTCTGGTTTGAGTAAGGACCCCGTCTACTTTGCCACCGGAGACCAAAATCTCTTCCACAATCTCCTGTTTTGTCTCCAGATTCTTCTGTTCTTCCAGGACCTTCTTCATCCTGAATTGATAGGCTTTTTTATCGGCCTGCGCCCGCGGCGCCCACACGGCCGGGCCCTTTCTCTTGTTGAGCATTCTAAACTGGATTCCGGTGGCATCGATGTTCTTGGCCATCTCTCCGCCCAGAGCGTCAATCTCACGCACCAGATGCCCCTTTGCCAGACCGCCAACCGCCGGATTACAGGACATTTGAGCAATGCTGTCTAAGTTTATAGTCAGGAGGAGTGTAGAGTACCCGAGTCGACTGGTGGCTAAAGCCGCTTCACAGCCGGCATGCCCCCCGCCAACAACAATAACCTCGTATTTTTTGGGATAGAGAAACATAATAGACTTCAAGCCTCAAGCTTGAGGCTACAGGCTTAATAGGTTTCGTCTATCGGTTTGGGTTTCGGTTGAGTATCGGTTTCGTATTTCGGTTTCGTCTTTTTGATATTCATCCGATAGACGATGACGATGGACAACAGACGATACATAACCGCAACCGTTTAACGCAACCTTCTTATAGCGTGCAACCTGTAGCCTGCAGCCTGTGGCCAAAATGTGCCACGTGGCACATTTTACTTAACTCCTTGCCCAAATTTAACTTACGGCTCCTTTCTTAATTTTCTCCATAATCTCCCTTGCAAGTTCAAGAAACATTTTCTTTAATTCTGCAGCGTCCAACTTCTGAAGCATCTCTACGGGCCATTTCTTTATCTCGTCAGGGAAGAATTTAACCTTCTCTAATGCTATTGCTAACCAATAAAGGTCAAAACCGGCATCCTTTTGAGATACAATTTTTGTAAGTTCCCAAAAATTCTCTTTTTTTAGTATAAAAAACAGGTCTACGGCGTCTCTCGGTTCTGTTCTTCCGAAAAAAGCAAGCAGTTTATCTGCTATAATGTCTTTATAATCGTTTATCTTGATTCCGAATTCTAAATTCACTGCTTTAACGAATCTAAAGGGAGAATTATAAACCAATTGGCCTTGATTATATTATTCCCCTTGGCTAATTCAAACTCTACAAATGTTTGAAATCTGCGTACAATATTTACTAAAAATCCATTCTTCTTAAAATCCTCTTCAAATACCCGCGAAAAAGGCAGGATAAGTTCTTTCTTAGAAGTAAAGAAATCTAAATCATAAGATAATCTATGCCCAAAGTAGAACTCGGCTAAAGCAGTTCCCGTGAGATAAAAATGTTCAGAATCGGCAACTTTGGAAAAAGAAAATAGAATCTCCTTTTGAAAATCTGTTATAATTCCTTTACCTTTTAACATTGAAATAGTCCTCCCAAAGTGCTTTTACATCCTGAGATAACTCCATTTTAGGCAGAAGCGACTTTATCTCGTTCCAATCAAGTTTAGCAACATCCTCAGCTCTGCCATAAGTCAAAACCTGTTTAAGATACCATCTTTTTTGAAAAGGGTCGGATAAATCAATTTTTTTCTTTGACCAGACAATATACCTTTTAATTTTTGTCTTTTCTTTATTTTGCATTTTTAGCCTGTTAAATAACTCCGCCTTCGGTGCGGTGCGGTGAAATTCCGCCTTTGGCAGATTTAACGGGGATGAACCCATTTCCACCCCTGGGGTGGAAATGCAGTTTTCAACCTCTGGCTTGGGTGTGCCACGTGGCACACTTTGGCTAAGTTCTGTAACGATAAACGCTTAGCGAATTCGTCTCTGGTAAAAAATAGCAATCAGGGTATTAACCAACCAATAAAGAACCAAACCCGAAGGCATACTATAAAAGATTAAGGCGAATATTGCCGGCATTATCAAAGCCATTTTCTGTTGGTGCTTTTCTGCCTCTGTAGGGAATTCTTTTCGAGGGGAAGAAAGTCTCTGCTGCCAGCCCATCGCTATAGCCATCAAAATAGGCAAAACATTTATTTTGTCGCCAATTAAAGGTAAACTAAAGGGAAGTCTCAGGGCATCGGGCTGGGATAAATCCTTAATCCAGAAGATAAAATGCGCTCCTCTTAATTCCAGAGAACGCATCAAACCCTGATACAAAGCAATAAAGATGGGAATCTGCAAAAGTATTGGCAAACAGCCAGCAAGAGGGTTGACATTATGCTTCCGAAAGAGATTTCTTATCTCTTCGTTTAACTTATGGGGATTTTCTTTATGCTCTTCACGCAGACGGTTAATATGGGGCTGAATCCTCTGCATATCCTTCATTGACCTAAAGCTCTTGAGTGTAAGAGGCTGGAGAAAAAGGTTGATCAAAATAGCCAATAAGATAATCGCCAAACCGTAATTGTGCCCAATCTTATAGAAAAACTTAAGCGTAATCAAAATAAGTCGGCTGATTCCCGAGAAAAACCCATAGTTTATAATCCGAACAAAATCTTTATCTGCCTTGGTTAACTCTTCAGTGGCTTTTGGCCCGGCATAGAGAATAAATTCCTGGCTAATCTCTTGTTCAGCAGGGATGATAAAAGGCTCAATCTCGGCGCTCAGCAGAAGGTTATCATCCTCTCTTTCGGAAGCAAAACCAGCTTTAATTCTGCCAACATCCTTTTCTGTTTTGTCTTCTGCTAAATGCTTCAGGATTAAACAAAAATACTTCTTATTAATTCCTACCCAGGAAAAATCCCCTTTCTTAATATATTCTTTTTTTAAGCGGCTAATGTTCCTGCGCTGAATAGTATCGTTTGCCAGGCATATTTCGCTAAAACGGCGACTAAAGCGGTCTTGGGAAACTGGACTGGAGATACTTAAGAGAGGGTTAAACTGCTGAGGATAAGAAGTGAGGTTTCTAATGCTTAAGTTTAAGTTAATGAAATAGCCCTCAGGAGAAATAAAATACTCCTTGCTAATCTGGAATTGTCCATCTAAATCCGCAGTGTAAGTTACTGTGCTATCAGAAGATACCGCCTGTTTATAAATAACATCTTTATCGGCAAAAACATACTGGTCCCTTTCTCTTGCCTTCACGAGCAATAAAGGCTGGTTGTTTAATCTGTACTTCTTTAATTCAATCTCTTTTATTGCCCCGCCATAATTGCTGAAAACAATCCTAAAGTTATCGTTTTCAAAAACCTTTTCTTTTTCGGAGACTGAAAAGGGAAGAGCTGAGCGAGAAAAAGGGGAAAGAAGGGAAGTTTCGCTTGTTAATGGCGCCAAAGCTGTCTCTTCCTCCTTCACTTCCTCCAAAACCTCTTTTTGCGGAGAAGAAACATATTGAGGAAAGAATCTAACTATGATATAGGGATAAATAATAAGAATAAGTAGCGACAAAAGGACAGCTAAGAAGGTTCTCTTTTCCATATTAAATTGGTGGGTCCCAGCCTCCTTTGCTAAAAGGATTACATCTTAGAACCCGCCAGAGGGTTTTTAATAACCCTATTATAAGACCCCTTTTTTGAATAGTTTCTAAAGCATATTCTGAGCAGGAAGGATAGAATCGACAACTCTGTATCTTTAATGGTGATATATATTTACGGTAAAAAATGATTAAAAATATAGCTATTTTTTTGAGCATAATAACTCGGTTCTGGCAACTGCCAGAGCCGAAAAGCTCCAAATCACAAATTCCAAATCTCAATGATCGAATGACCGAAACAATCACCTTGAATATTTTTCTTTTTCTTTGTTTGGATCATTGTAATTTGGTGCTTGGGATTTGTTTGTTATTTGGTGCTTGGTGCTTGAGATTTCTCAACTTTGGCTTTTGCCAAAGTTGAGTTAATTATTCCTGCTTTCACAAACAAATCCATTACTCTCTTTTCTACTTCTTTATAATTCAAAGGAAAATTTATCTCTCTGGCTACAATTACAATGTCAAAGTTTCCTTTAATTCTCGATTTATGCAAACGATATACCTCTTTAAGCAGGCGTTTTAATCTATTTCTCAATACAGCAGATTTAAAGCACTTTTTCTTAATCACAAAGCCTGCTCTACTCATTTTTTTGTGGTTAGGAATAAAGTAGAGAACAAAAAAGGCATTCTGGCAGGACCTTCCTTGATAGGTTTTCTTATATTCTTTATCCTTTGAGAGGCGTTCTTCTTTTTTAAAACCAGGCATCACGATTACAACGATTAAAAAACGATTACAGTGATTGTTCAGTTTATCACTGTAATCTTATCTTCTATCGCTGTAATCACTCTTAAGCAGATAATTTCTTTCTGCCTTTTCTGCGTCGATGGTTGATTATCTTTCTCCCATCTTTTGTGGACATCCGTGCCCGAAAGCCATGCTTTTTTTTACGCCGTCGCTTGGAGGGTTGATAGGTTCTTTTCATTTAATAAGCAGATAATTTACAGAGCGTAGCGATGTAAATTATAGGACAAAGTCCATCTGCGCATTTCCGCCGTCGCCAAGGCTTTGGCAGACAAGGAACCCAGCACTAATTTTCTGCTATGCCCTAAACCATCTGGTTTTAGAGCTATGGTTAGACATCTCGGGAAAATTAGTGCTGGGAAATTCCACCATACAATTTAGTGTCCCTGCCCCAGTACCATCGCCTTCGGCGAGCTACGAGGCAGACAGTCGCCTAAATTGTGGTGTCGTTTATTATAACAACAAAAAGTGTTTTAGTCAACTTTGCCAGAATGAAAAACTTGCATTTAAAAAAATTTGGAGTAAAATAAATAAAACCACGAATTTTGCGAATAAATACAGGAATCACGAATCGTTTCATTCGTGTCCATTCGTTTTTGTGATTCGCATTGTTAAAAAAAGAGGTGAAGCATGCAAATAAAAAGGAAGTGGAAATTTCTTTTGCTTTCACTGATAAGTATCTCTCTTTTGTTTTCTACAATTAATCTTTCTATTACCCTAAAAGAGGAAAGAGAAGAAAAGGAAAAGATAAAAAATGAGTTATTGCAAACAGTGAAAGAAAAAAGGGCTATCAAAGAAGACTTGGAGGAAATGACCAGACTAAAGATAGATACGCAACTGAAGTTAGATGAAGAAAGGCGTAAAACAAAAATTTTAGAAGCAAAGATAGATTCGGAAAGAAGAGAGAGAAGATTTTTAATGGCAAAATTGAAAAAAAAGAAGGAAAGAATCGAAGAACTCCTAACCGAATTAGAAAAGAGAAAGCAAAGGGAGACTAACTTAAACAAACTTTTAAACAAAATAAAACAGGAAAAAGAGAAGTTGGCATCGCAATTAAAAGAAAGAGAAAAAAAGAGGATTACCCTGGATAAAATTGTTGTTCGGCCAAAGAAATTCTGCGGAGAGGTGTTGATAGTAAACGATGAATTTAATTTCTTAATGATTGACCTGGGTAAAAAAGATGGCCTGAGTGCCGGAACAATATTGGGGGTCTGGCGAGATGGAGAGCTTTTAGGAAAAATAAGAGTGGAAGAGGTCTATAGCAATATTTCCGAGGCAAGTATCTTAGAAGGAAAAGGAATTAGCGAAGGGAATAAGGTAAAAAGTTTTATAAACAGCGATTACAGCGATGAAAAATGAGATTACAGTGATAAAGCTGGAATTGACATCGTTATGTCTTGTATCGCCGTAATCATTCCTTAATCGCCGTAATCGTTATTTATAATCGCTGTAATCATTGTGCCGAGCGGTAGCGAGCGAGTATGATATGAAAAGAATAAAAGGAGAGATTTTTCTGCCGGGCGATAAATCTATCTCTCATCGAGCAGTAATGCTTTCCTCCATCGCCGAAGGAACCACAGAGATTGAAAATTTCCTATTTTGTGAAGACTGCTTAGCTACTGTCAACGCATTTCGGCAAATGGGGGTAAGGATAATCGCAGAGCGCAGAGCGCCCCGAACGGCAAACCTACGGGGCAGGCAAAACGCAGAGCGAAAAATTATAGTATATGGGAAGGGACTGCGCGGGCTAAAAAAACCCGACAATCCGCTTTACTTAGGAAACTCCGGAACCTCTATGCGTCTCCTAGCAGGAATCTTGAGCGGGCAGAACTTCTCTGCAAAGTTAGAAGGAGACAGTTCTCTCTCCAAAAGGCCGATGCAGAGAATTATCATTCCCCTAAAATTAATGGGCGCAGACATAAAGGGGAAAAACGGATATCCCCCTTTAACAATTAAAGGTAAAAAAGAACTAAAGGCAATCAGATATAAAATCCCTGTTGCCAGCGCCCAGGTAAAATCAGCAATTCTTCTGGCTGGGCTTTATGCTGAAGGGGAAACAGAGGTTACTGAAATAGCCAAAACCCGCGACCACAGCGAAAGAATGCTAAAATTGTTTGGGGCAGACATAAAAACAAAAGGATTAAAATGCAGAATAAAACCTTCTCCGCTATCTTCGCCGGGAAAGATTAAAATCCCTGGCGATATATCCAGCGCCGCCTTTTTCATCATCGGAGCAACAATCCTCCCCGGCTCTCATCTTGTTCTGAAAAATGTGGGTTTGAACCCCACCCGCACAGGGATTATTGATGTGCTCAAAAGAATGGGAGGGGATATAAAAACGGGGAACGGGGAACGGGGAACGGGGAACGGGAAATACAATTTTATGCCCGCTGCCCGCAACCCTCTACCCGCTACCTGCTTTGAGCCAGTGGGAGATATTATCGTTCAAGCAAGCCAACTAAAGGGAATTGAGATAAAAGGAAAAATAATTCCTCGGCTCATCGATGAAATTCCTGTGCTTATGGTGGCCGCCTGTTTTGCCAAGGGAGAAACCAGAATCAAAGATATCGGAGAACTAAGAAAAAAAGAAGTTGACAGGATTTATTCTCTCTGTTATAATTTGAAGAAAATGGGAGCAAAAATTAAAGAAAAGGAAAAGGAGGTGATAATCAAAGGCGTCCAAAGCCTAAAAGGGGAAAGGTTAAACAGCTTTGGAGACCACCGCACAGCAATGGCTTTAGCAATTGCTGGCTTAAAAGCAGAAGGGAGAACAATTATTGAAAATAGTGATTGCATTAAAACTTCTTTTCCGGATTTTAGAAAAAAACTAAACGAATTAACACGAATCACGATTTAGGCGACTGCAGAAGGATTCGCCTGAGGTGAACCCGCCTCTGGCAGGAACTAAATTGTATGATTGAATTAACCCAGCACTAATTTCTCAGAGATGTTTAACCATAGCAGAAAATTAGTGCTGGGTTAATGCGCACAGCAACTTACGAGCACTTCGTTCCGTAAGTTGC
>JAGGUG010000110.1 GCA_021158625.1 Candidatus Omnitrophota bacterium
CCATCAAATTTACATCGCTTCGCTCTGTAAATTTGGGCCTCACTTAAACATTTGCAAACATCTGGCGGAGTACCAGGTTAGCCGCTCCTACTGCCACCACCTCTTCGCCTAAACGAGCCGATACAATCTTTACCTTCTTTAAAGAATGATTAAATGACCATCTCCGAACTGTTTCTTTTATGCTGGCTAAAAGAAGAGTGCCGGCTTTCTCTATTCCTCCGCCGATTATTACCAACTCCGGGTCTAAGAGATTAATAAGATAAGCAAGACGCACACCCAAACTTATTCCTGTTTTTTTAATCAATTCCCTCGCTAACTCATCACCTCCTTCAGCGGCTTGAATAATTACATTTAGATTAATGTTTTCGGGCTTCTTCTTGGCTAATTTGAAAATCTGCGATTCTTTTCTCTGCTTAATCGCCTGTTTAGCCCTATCGACAATCCCCAGATCTAAATTCCAGCGATAAAAAGGATTATTTTCTATTGATGAAAGAACTTCCTCTCTCTCAGGATTATAAATGCTGAGTTCCCCGGCACTGCCACTGGAGCCGCGATAGAGTTCACCATTGATTATCATCCCGCATCCTACACCTGAATATATGTATATTAGGTTCTTTATTTCTCCTAAATATAACCACCATTCAGCAAAGGCGGCCGCTGTGGCATCGTTCTCAGCAATAAAAACAGAAGGAGCAAATTCTTTTCTGATTACCTCCTCCACAGAGAGATAGACAGAAATATAAGTAGGACCAATCTTAGATGGCCAATGAATAAGTCCATTATCATAATCTACAATTCCAGCAATCCCTACTCCCACTCCCCTAACATCTTTGTTATCCAGCTTTGCTTTTTTGATTACCTCCTTTCCAAGGCCAATAGCACACTTTAAAATCTCCCGGATATCTCCTTCTTTTACTTCTTCTCTTGCCTCTCCTAATACCTCCCCCTTAAAATTAATCACTACGGCCACAACACTTTTCAGATTAATTCCTATTCCCAATATATAAGCGGTTTGGGGATTGAGTTCTATCAGAGTAGCGGGCCGACCACCAGTAAAAACTACTCCCTTTTGAATAACTATCTTCTTTTTAATTAAACCATCAAGATGATTAGAGATAGTAGGAATGTTTAAACCGGTCTGCTGAGAGATAAACCCTAAACTTACTTCTCCCTTTCTCCTGATTGTTTCTAAAATAAGCAGGTTTCTTTTGTTTTGACTGCCTAAGAGCATACTTGAACCAGGCCCAAATTCCTCAGCCGAAAAAATGCCTCTGTTTTTCATTATTGCCCCTCAATAAGCAGATAATTTATGAAACGAAGTGAACATAAATTATAGGACGAAGTCCGTCTGCGAATTGACCCCCACACCAATTTCTGTTTTAGTTAAACATCTTAGAGAATTGGTGTGGGGGTAATTCAGCCAGCAGATTTGCGTTCGCTTCGCTTCGCAAATCCGGGCTTCATTATAGCATAGCACAAAAAATACTTTTGTAAAGAGAAAAATGACCTTTAAAACTTCTGCGTATAAAATATTCTAAATAAATGCTGGGTATCCAAAACAGCGTGGGTAAAGGGAATATATCCTTCGTGGAGATATATCCCCAAATCGCCGTATTGCAGAGTTAACTCTGCATCGGGGTCTAATCTGTAATTCAGCTCGCCGTAAAAATTATGATGCCCTTCTACATCTTCATCGCCATTATCAATGTATTGATTTAGATTGGCTACCTGGCTATAGCGATAAACCAAGCGGGTGCTCAATCTGGAAGTAGGTTCATATTTTATCTCCAGGCCGTCATAACTCAGTTCATCATAATAGTAAGCATCAGCAATCCTGTTGGCAAACTTGAATTCATTGGTAGTATGGTCCAAGGTAAGCGTGAGCTCAGAAAACGGTTGATAGATAATTCTACCTTTATAGATATTATAATAGGGATAAGGAGGGTCAGGGTTTGCATTCACATAGGTATAGATATCGTCAGGAAATGACGGGTATTCGTTAGTATGAGTGTAAATAGTTTCAGCGGCTAACCAATCTGCAAATTCATATCTTAAGCCGGCGGCGGCTCTATCTGTAGAAGTGCTTCTGCCTGAGGAATCATCGGGTCTGTCATTGTAAATATACATTAATTTTGACCTGAGATTTTCTAAGATATCATATTCTAATTCTCCGCGATAGATTGCCTCAATAAATTTGCCATCAGAAACCCGATGGGCGTTGCGGTAGTTAAACAAGGGCCTTATTCTCTCATCAAAGAGCTTGGATCTCAGAGTAATGCCATAGACCTCGCGGTTAACATCCACACTGTCCCCCAGACGCACTGCTTCATCTTGAGGAGAACGCGGGAAGAAGGATAGATACCTCCCCCAGGGGCGGTCATCGCGGGTATAACAATAACTTGCTAAGGGGGAAAAGAAATATTTGTCCATACGAGTAAAAGAAAGATTAACATCTAAAGGAATATCTTCATAATAATAATTTGGCAATAAAGTTGGGATTTTGCTACTGAGTTCTATTTTATAGGCATTATCGCTCTTCTCCTCTTTGTGAGCAGAAGTCAGAATGTTTTGTTCTTTTTTACTATGAGCAATCTCGGCTTTGATAGTGGTGTCTTCAAACTGATAGGGTTTATATTGTAGATCTAAGCCACCAGCCCAGGCCCAAGCATCCATACTGCCCTCATCATAACCAAACTGCCCGGTCTGGGTTGTCCCTAATTGCCACTCTTCAGAAAGACGATACTTTGCTCTCAATGCCATTGGCAGGGCATTCACCTCCGAATAATCGTCCCAGACACCCAGAGGAGTAGCAACGGTTGTTTCTAAACTGAGTCCGTCATACTCTTCATTGCCAAAGGCAAAATTGATTCCGCGCAGGCGCCTCAGCCACTGGTGCTCGCTGTCTTCGGCATACCAATCCTTTTTCCATTCCCCACCTTCCCAGCCAGCCCTAGGGTCGGTATAGTCCTCTCCTGGCTCCCAATAATCCAGCCAGGGACTGGGTTCCCAATAGATATGGTGATTAGAAAGACCCAAAGGGTCATCAGAAGTAAGTGCCTCTTCCTGTCCGCCAAAGGGAAAAACCTTTACTTTCCATTCGTCGGTTTTATATTCTACCCAAAGATTACGGATAGGTTTGAACTCCCGCGAGATTTTGTAGTCGGAAATAATGCCAAAGGAATCGTCCCAGCCCTTTTGGAGTTCATCGCTCCAGGCGGCGGAAATAGAGGTAGGGACTACCTTTCCATCCTCTACTTTAATCTCTGAAATCTGGGAAAGATTAATCACATTTCCCTTATGCGTTCGGACTGTCTGGGGAATGGTGGTATCTAAATTAGACCAGTATTTCAACTGAATATCGGCATAATCACTGCTGTCGCTATTATAGACCCTGAACTTCTGGGTCTTACCGACAAACGACCAGGGGTCAATCACCAATTTCATTCCCAAGTTCCAGTTCTCGGAAAGTGGGGCTTCAATATCTAATTTCAGGCGGTTGTAAATTACCGGGTCAAAGGTATTGAATCTCTGACTTCCATATAAATAACGCCAGTTATCCTCTTGCAAATCGGCATCGGCTTTTTTCCACTCTACTTCACCGCCAGAATAAACCCCCAATCCCATACGGTATTCTCCGCTTATTTTTACCGGTTCAATAAATTCATTCAGCGCCTCTACCACTGCTTTTTGCTTTTCAGAAATACTGAAAGACGGGTAACGGGTAACGGGTAACGGGGATTTATACTCCATCCATCCTTCTGTTTCTTCTTCTCGGTCTTTGCCCGTTTCCGACAACCCTCCGCCCTCTACCCCGTGAGTTGCAGCCTGCATCCTCTCTATCTCTTTTTCTATTTCTTTTATCTCTTTTTCTATTTTATCTTCTCTAAATTGGGTTAGCGGTTTGGCATGAGCCACTGTTGGGGCAACGCCACTCACGGTGCGGTGTGCGGTTAGCGGGAATTCTTCCTCAACTTTTAACTTTGAACTTTCAACTTTTAACTTTCTAAGGTATTCTCTCGCTATCTCGCACTCTGAATCAATCAGCAACGCCTTCTTAAAAGCCTCCCTCGCCTTTTCATACGCCCCTTCTCGATAAAACTTTATCCCCTCATCACAATAATAACTGGTTAACTCACTTTCCTGGGTCCCTTTCCAGCCCTCATTATCCCAAGAGGCAGAAACAGACCCAGGGCACCAGCATACCAGGATACCAGGGCACCAGAGCAAAAAAAGAATAATTCCTATTCTCCATTTTTTAGTCTTCAATTGGTGAGCGGAGACTGGTGACTGGTGATTTATTTTTTCACTCCCACATTTTCTGCAACTCATAATACACCTTGCGAGGAACCCGTTTATCCAAACCACCTTCCTGCTTCTCCAGAGCCACAATCCCCCACCATTCTTCGTTTATATTCTTGCCAGCCGGGGCATCAAAATAATAACCCCCGTTTGTCCAAGTGGCTTCGGGATTATGGACGCCGTAACCCTGTCGGTCCCATTGGGCATACTTCCACCATTCATCATTCCATTCAAATACAAAACCACCCAAGCATCCCTCTGGACCGAAATTTTCTTTAATCTCCTTCCACTGATTCTTCAAAAATAAAGCTTGATTCTCTTTGTCTTCTTTCTTTAATAAAGCATTATAGGCATCACAGCCAAATTCAGAAAAGAAAAATGGTTTTTCTATTTTTTTCACCTGGTTAAAGAAATTGCCAAAGGAGTCACCGCGGTATACTGTAATCGCCAAGATATCAATGTCGGGAATAATATCCTTTGCAATATCTAAAAAGGTTAAATCGGCATTGCCTAATGCCACCGGTCGGTTATCAATTTGATGAATCTTCTTTGCTAAACGATTTACAAATCTATAATAGATCTCTGCCTTTTTTTCTGAGCGTTTATAACTGCTTTCAATTTTATCTAATTCGGGAGAGCTCCATTTCCGCAGACCATTATCCTCAAAACTGCGGTTATTCTCATTACCCAAAATCCAGAGAGAAATCCCCGGCTCGTCCTTCAAACTGCGCACCATTTCTAAAACTTCATCTTCTATCCTTTTCTGAAAGCGGGGGTCGGCATAATTTAGATATCTATCCCAAAATCCTAACTGGTGACCAACTGCACTGCGGATTTTATATCTCGTGTATAGTTGATGAATTAGCCTCTTTGTCTGACTAACATCATTGCCGGGCTGATAAAAACGCACCATATTCACGCCCATTTCAGACATAAGTTTCCCATCTATTTCTGCCAATTCGTCGGCATCCTGCCAGAAATTATAGTCATAGCCCTGACCAATAGGAACGGGGTTATAGCAAACTCCTTTGATGGGATAAAACTGGGCTTTATTCTCCTGCGAAGTGCAACCCATGCAAAAAAAAGTAGCAAGTAGCAAGTAGAGAGTAGAGAGTAAAAAAAGTTTTCTCATTCTTTATTCAACCAATCAAGAATATACTGTGAAAATTTGTTAAAATCCTCCAAATGTGCTAATGCCTCCCAGAGACGCTCACTATCAAATTCATTAGGCAGATAGTCATGAATCAAGCGATTTCTAAAGGCGGGCATCTGCTTAATAGTTTGGGCAAATTCCTTGGGTAAAATTCCACCTTCGCCCAAGGCAACAATCGCCTCTGCCGCACTATCTCTCACTTTACAAAGATTTAATGCTACGCTAATATGCAGAGCAATATGACAGATATCCTCAATTGCGCAGGCAAGGCTATATTTTATTGCTTTTGTGCGTTCCACATTTGCCCTTTGCTGGAAAAACTCCTTATCAGGAACAGAGAAGTTTTTTAAATCTTCTACCTGCCTGTTTATATTTTCCAAATATTCCTTTATTCTCTCTTTACGAACAAAACCCATTAATAGCCCTCCTTAATTGCCTGCATTGTCAGTTCTCTTTGCTCATCAAAAAAGGGTTTCATATCAAAGTAGCGATATAAAACATCGGTTTCAAAATCAACACGAGCTTGTTCATCTCGGCAAAAAATTATTTTGCCCTGCGAGATTATCTCAAATTGAAGCAATAATGGAGTAACATTCAAAATATGCAAATCCACATCGTCGCGGTGCAAACAAAGAGCAAGTTCACCCAAAATCTGTTTATCTTTTTTTAAAAAATATTCCATTGCTCCGGATTTGAGATAAACAGCAATATCAATATCACTCTCTGAATACTCTCTATCTTCGGCTAGCGAGCCAAAGAGATAGGCAAATAAGACATCAGCATCACGAGATAAAATGTTTTTTAGCTTGGGAATTAAGTTTTTGTACATATCTATAAGTTTTTACTAATAGCAAAAAAGGGGTTCTCATAAATTTCCTGTTTTCTAAGCCCCAATGCCCAACCACGCCCTAAATCTCAATGCCCAATTATTATTTTTGTTTGGTCATTAAGAAATTGGGGTTTGACTCGCCTCGCTGAAGCTTCGGCGAAGCGGGTTGGTCATTGGTCATTGAGATTTGGGATTTTAAAACTTTCATTTTAATTTTGCATTGATTTTAGCTTGAAGCCTGCAGCGTGTAGCTTGTAGCGTTATTCATACTTTATATCATCCAGATAAAATGTGCAACCCTCGGGATTGTTTGTCTGATTGGTGGACCAGCAGAATCCGCCAATGATATAACTCAGATCCTTATCGGTGAGGTCTATTTCATATTTTTTCCAATCAGGAGTGAGAATAACCGGGCCAATGCCGGCAACTGTGGAATCAGAATATTTACCTCTAATCCCTCCAACCTTGAATTCCACTATCCTCTCACCGCCCTTCTCTCCTCTTGCCCAGAAGGTCAGTTTGGTTGCTCCTGTTAGGTCAAATCCACCCTCTACTTCTCCCCAGTTGTTGGCTGGTTCCTGCCAGTAGATACCTGCCCAGCGATTTCC
>JAGGUG010000104.1 GCA_021158625.1 Candidatus Omnitrophota bacterium
TCAGGAAAGATAAAGATTGACTTTTTACCCTCTCTTAAAAAGAGAGATGTTTTGCTGGTAGAGGATATTATAGACACCGGCTTAACAATCAATTCAATAAAAAAGGAAATAAAAAAACAAAAGCCAAAGAGTTTAAAACTTTGTTCTCTGCTCGATAAACCTGCTCGCCGTAAGCAAAAAGTAGAAATAGATTATTTAGGATTTGAGGTTCCAGATAAATTTCTTGTTGGCTACGGATTAGACTATAAGGAGAAATTCAGAAATCTGCCTTATGTGGGAATTTGCCCTGTTAAATAATCCCGACCCAGTCGGGATTCCGCCAAAGGCAGATTTAACAGAGCGAAGAAAAATAAGCCGCAGGCTAAAAAGATGAGAAAAATCAGTCAGGAGAAATGGTTTGTAAAAGGGATTTGTTGTGGATTTAAAAATTAAAATTTTACCCCGTTAGAAAGCCCTTTCCCCTTCCTTATAGGGGCAATTCCTTATAAGAACGATAGAGAAACTGTTCTTGATAATACCTGATAGAGAAGTTGCCCCTAAATTGTAGCTTTCTAACGGGGTTTGCTCGGTGTTCTAATTACAGGATTTGTTCTATGCAATAATTTAGCATTAGCAGAGTTGCCGCAAGAACTAATTGATGAAAGATAAGGTTGTGCCAGAGAGAAATTTTTTAAAGGCCTATGTTATGTAAATTGTACTTTTTGCGTTGTCTTTGCTAAAAGACAATTAATATGAGGTTGCCTCTCGGAGGAGACAACCTTAGAATAGAGAAAAGTTAATAGTTTGCAACCTTCACGTTTGAACATAATATATACAGGAAGTTTTTCATTTTGAGCAAACATAGGACTAAAAAAGAGTGAGAAATGCAAAACTTCCTGATTTTAGCTTGAAACGCGAAAGCCCTATAGTTATTGGAGATTTAAAATGCAACAAACAAAATTAGATAACGGTTTAAGGATAGTCAGCCATTTTATGCCTGCTCGGAATTCGGTAAGTTTAGGCCTCTGGGTAGGTGTAGGTGGGAGGTATGAAAAAGAGGAAGAAAGCGGCATAAGTCATTTTATTGAGCACATTGTATTCAAAGGCACGAAGAAGAGAACCTGCACACAGATAAAGCAAGCAATTGAAGGAGTGGGTGGAAACCTTAATGCCTTTACGGGAGAGGAGTTCACTACTTTTTTAACCAAGATTCCTTATAAATACCTTCGGCGCGGGTTAGATGTTTTAAGCGATATGGTATTAGAGCCTTTGTTAAAAGAAGAGGATATCCAACGCGAGAAGATTGTTGTCTGCGAAGAGATAAAGATGTATCTGGATTTACCGATGCATTATGTCCATTTCTTGCTGAGTCAACTCCTCTGGCCCAATCATCCCCTGGGGAGGTTTTTAGCCGGCAGTATTGAGAGCGTCCAAAAAATTGATAAAGAAAAAATTTTGCAATATCATAAGAGACATTATTTTCCTCAGAACATCGTTATTGCCGCCGCTGGAAATATTGAGCATAAGGATATAGTTGAGCAATGTCAGGAGGTCTTTTCCAATTTACAGAATAAGGATAAGGAGAGTTTTTTGCCTGCACCAGATGAGCAAGAGAAATCACAGTTTAATTTTTTTTCTAAACAGACCGCCCAGAGCCATCTTTGCTTAGGTTTTCCTTCTTTTCCGCGCAGCCATCCTCAGCGTTATGTTTTGAAGATTTTGGATATAATTTTGGGGGCAAATATGAGTTCGCGCCTCTATCAGGAGGTCCGCGAGAAGAGAGGTCTGGCTTATGAGATTGGTTCGCAGACCCAGGAGTTCCAGGACAGCGGGCTTTTTTCTATTAGCGCCGGAGTGGAGAATAAAAATTTAGAAGAAACGCTCAAGGTGATTAAAGATGAGTTAGAAAGGATAAAAGAAGAAGTAGAAGAAGAGGAAATCGAGCGAGCAAAGGAATTCTTCCGCGGGCAGTTGTTGCTCGGGCTGGAGAGCACCAATAATTATATGTTAGCAATAGGTGAAGAATTGAGCAGTTTAGACAGATTGTTTTCTCCCGAGGAAATTTTAAAGCAGATTGATAGGATTAACAGCAGGGATTTGAAGGAAGTAAGCAGACAGATTTTTAAAAGGGAAAAATTGAATTTAGCGGTGATTGGGGATATACAAGAAAAAAGCATAGAGAGAATCAAAACCAATCTTTTCTAATTTTTAGAGTTTGTGAACCACAAACTAATAGGCTGCAAGCCACAGGCTCCAGGTTAGAAATAAAAAAGCCTGAAGCTTGTAGCCTGAAGCTTGCAGCGTGGAACTATGCCCAAGTTAAAAATTGCTCCCAGTATTTTATCGGCTAACTTTGCCGATTTGAGAGGTGAGTTAAGAAAAATTAGTAATGCTGATTTGGTGCATATTGATGTGATGGATGGGCATTTTGTGCCCAATATTACCTTTGGGCCTCTGGTGGTGAAGGCGGTGAAGAAAGAAACGGGTATTCCCCTGGATGTGCATCTGATGATTGAGGAGCCGGCGAAGTTCATCTCTGATTTTATCTCTGCCGGTGCTGATTTAGTCAGTGTTCACATCGAGGCGACTAAAGAGAAAAGCTTAGAGATTATTGAACAGATTAAATCTTTGAGAGCAAAGGCAGGTATTGCCTTAAATCCTCAGACGCCTCTCTCGGCAGTAGAAGACATAATTTCAGAGGTTGATTTTGTTTTGCTCATGAGTGTTCAGCCGGGGTTTGCCGGGCAGAGATTCAGAGAAGAGGTTATTCCCAAGATTAAACAACTGAGAAGGGAATGGAAAGGGGATATCGAGGTAGATGGGGGGATTAATAGAGAAAATTACAGGGATGTTATTCAGGCAGGGGCGAATATATTAGTAGCCGCTTCGGCTATCTTTTCGGAGGCCTGCCGAGAAGGAAAAGAGCCCCAGGTGATAATCAAGGAGATGAAAGATGAAGGCAATAAAGTTTGGCACTGATGGGTGGCGAGGAGAGATTGGCAGAGATTTTACTTTTGAGAATGTAGAGCTTGTTGCTCAGGCAATTGCAGATTATTTTACCCGCTGCCCGCTGCCCGCTGCCCGCTGCCCGCAAGTTATCGTTGGTTATGATACCCGTTTTTTATCGCGTGAGTTTGCCCAGACTGTAAGCCGTGTTTTAGTTGCCAATGATATAAAGGTTATTTTAAGTAATCAATACTGCCCTACTCCCACCTTGAGTCGGGCGATTGTAACTAAGAAGGCGAGAGCGGGGATTATGATTACCGCCAGCCATAATCCTTATTATTTTAATGGAATAAAGATAAAGGGCGATTTTGGCGGTTCGGTAGAATCAGATGTTACCGAAGAGATAGAGAAATTGCTGGGGAAAAATAAGCCCAAAATTTTGAGCTGGGAAGAATGCAAGAAATCAAAGAATTTAGAGATTGCCAACTTTTTGCCCGATTATAAAAAATCTATCAAATCTTATATTGATTTCAGATTGCTAAGATCAAGTAAGAAAAAGTGGAAGGTTCTAGTAGATTCAATGTTCGGCACCGGCAATGGCATAATTGAGGATTTATTAAAGGAGACAAATATCAAAGTAACTACTATCCATAGTGAGCAAAACCCTTTATTCCCGGGAATAAACCCTGAGCCGATTCCCAAAAATTTGAAAGAAGCCGCAAGGCTCCTGAAGAATGGCGACTATGATTTAGCAGTGATAACCGACGGAGACGCCGACCGCATCGGTGCTCTGCGTCCAGATGGAAAATTCATTACCCCTTCTCTGATTCTCTCTTTAACCCTGCTCCATTTCCTGAAGTATAGAAAATGGAGTGGCGGGGTGGTAAAGACCATCTCTTCTTCTTCGTTAATTGATAAGATTACTCAGAGATACAATTTAAAATTGTGGGAAACACCTATTGGTTTTAAACACATTTGCGCTTTGATGCGTAAAGAAGATATCTTAATCGGCGGAGAAGAATCCGGGGGGATTGGCTATAAGAATTATCTCTTTGAACGCGATGGGATTCTCTCAGCGCTTTTGCTCACTGAAGTGCTCTGCGCCGAAAAGAGGGGAATTTTAGGGATTATTAAGGATATAGAGAAAGAATTTGGCAGATTTCGCTACGGCCGGATTGATATTCACTATCCCGAAGAAAAAAAGAAAGGACTGATGGCGAATTTGAAAAAAAATCCACCCTCGAGATTAATCGGTAAGAGAGTAGTAGAGATTAAGAAATATGATGGTGTAAAACTTATCTGCAGTGATGGTTCCTGGCTTCTATTGCGGCTTTCAGGCACAGAGCCAATCTTGAGAATCTATGCTGAGGCAGGAAGCGAAAAAGAGGCAGAGAGGTTTCTGGGAGAAGGGAAGAAAATTGCTTATAGAGTATGAAAGTCATAATCTTAGCTGCCGGCTATGGAACGCGCCTTTATCCTTTAACCAAAGAGAAGCCAAAGGCTTTATTGTTAGTTAAAGATAAGCCAATTTTAGAATACATTTTGGAGAAACTTTATCTGCTCATAGTAGATGAGATTTTTATTATCTCTAATAAGAAATTTTTCCCTCAGTTTCAGGAGTGGTTTAGAAAATATGGTTCTTTCTCCAAGAAGAAGATTAAATTATTGCATAACGATTCCACATCTCTCGAAGACCGCTTGGGAGCGGTCGGAGATATTGATTTTGTTATCCAGAGAAAAAGGATAAGAGATGATTTATTAGTAATTGGTGCTGACAATCTTTTTTCTTTCTCTCTCGGGCCCTTTTTAAAATTTGCCCGAAGAAAAAGCCCGGCCAATTCTATTATTGTTCACAGAGCCAAAGATAAACAGGCACTAAAAAGGTTTGGCATAGTAAAATTAGATAGCCGTAATAAAATTATAGATTTTCAAGAAAAGCCCCGCCTTCGTCCGCCTGAGACGGACTACGGCGGGCAGGCCCACCAGCCAGAGGACGTTTTAATTTCCACCTGTATCTATTTCTTTCCTGTCCAGAAGATTTCTTTAACTGCCCAATATTTAAAAGAAGACAAGAGGTCAGCGGACAGTTCAGGAGGCTATATCAAATGGCTTTCTCAAAACGATACGGTTTATGGTTTTATTACCCGCGGGAGATGGTTTGATATTGGCAGTATAGATGAATATTCTTTTGTTAACCACACATTTTAATGTTGGCGGGATTAGTAAGTATTTAGTCAATCTTTCTCGTGGACTCATTCAAAAAGGACACAATGTAGTTATTGCCTCCTCGCCCGGAGATTTTATCTCCGCCTTAGATAAAAGAGTATCTTTTTTCTCTCTGAATATTAAGACAAAAAGTGAACTCAGCCCGAAGATATTTCTTGCTTTTCCTGAATTGATAAAATTAGTAAGACAAAGAAAGATAGAAATAATTCACGCTCAGACGCGGGTTAGCCAGGTGCTTGCTTTTTATCTCTCTAAGGTCAGCGGTATTCCTTATTTAAGCACATCACACGGCTTTTTTAAACCCCGCTTAGGAAGGAAACTCTTCCCTTGTTGGGGAGAAAGAGTGATTGCCATTAGCCAGCCGGTAAAAGAACATTTGATAAGGGATTTCAAAATAGAAGCTTTTAAGATCGTCTTAATCCCTAATGGCGTCCGGATTAAAGATGATTCTCTAGCCGATTTTCGAGTAGGGCGAAGGAAATATGGATTAAAAGAGGAAGGAGATGTCATTGGTTTTATGGGGCGTCTCTCTCCGGTGAAGGGAATAAAGTATCTAATTATGGCGATGTCTCATGTCCTGAAAACTAAACCCGATGCTCAATTGATTATTGTCGGTGAGGGTAAAATCAAGCAGGAATTGAAAAATTTAACTAAAGAGTTAGGTATTGCTAATAGGGTCTTTTTTTTAGGCACGATTGCCAATACAGATGAAGTTTTTTCGCTTATAGATATCTTTGTCCTTCCTTCTTTGCAAGAGGGTTTAGGTCTTTCGCTCTTGGAGGCAATGGCAATGGCTAAGCCGGTAATTGGCTCAGAAGTGGGAGGGGTCCTGGATGTTATTCAAAAAGGAGAAAATGGATTGCTTGTTTCTCCTGGTGATGCCCGGGAGTTAAGCAAGGCAATTATTGAACTTTTAGATAACAAAGAAAAAGCCAGAGAGATGGGTAGAAA
>JAGGUG010000017.1 GCA_021158625.1 Candidatus Omnitrophota bacterium
ACGAATTTACCCCGTTAGAAATCCCTTTGCAATATTAAGGAGAACTTTCGTAAATTTAGATAGAACTACTTGGCAATATTTCTAACGGGGTTTACTAATCTATACGAAAAATATCTACGAATTTACTAATCTATACGAATATACGAATGTTCTTATTCGTAAATTCGTAAAAAATTCGTAATTCGTAGATGTGTTCGAAACCCTTAGCCGCAACCCTCTTGCAACGTGTAGCTTTTTAACCTGCAGCCTGCGGCGCTTGCCCTGTTAAATATGGCTTTGCCGCTCCCCGCCTTGGCGGGGATTTAACGGGGTGAACGTGTAGCCCGTATCCCTTCTCCTAACAAATTATACCCCAGAACCGCAAGCAAAATTGCTAAACCCGGAAAAAGGGTTAACCACCAGCCAATATCAATCACTGCTTTCCCCTCCATCAGGATATTTCCCCAACTGGGAGTAGGTGGCTGAACCCCCAGCCCTAAAAAACTCAATGCCGATTCGGTCAAGATTGCTCCTCCCATTCCTAAGATTGCCGCTACCAAAACCGGCGGCAAGGTATGGGGCAGGATATGCCGGCCAATTATCTTAAAATTACCCGCTCCCATTGCTTTTGCATAACGCACAAAATCTCTTTCCTTTATGCTTAAGACCTCTGCGCGCACCAAACGAGCGAGCCCCATCCAACTGGTAAGTCCGATTATAAGCATAATATTAAATACCGTTGCCTTCAAAAAAGCAACCATTGTTATCAACAAGAAAAAGGTAGGAAAGCAGAGCATTATATCCACAAAACGCATTATCAGACTATCAACTCTGCCGCCCCAATAACCAGCCAAAGAGCCAAAAAGAACACCAATGATAAGAGAAACACCTACGGCTACTAATCCTACTTCTAAAGAAACCCGTGCACCATAAACCATTCGGCTAAACAAATCCCTTCCCAAACTATCCGTGCCCAGAATATGCGTCCTGCTTGGTGGCGAGAGGATATTATCCACATCAATCGCCTGGGGATTGTAAGGAGAAATTAAAGGAGCAAAAATAGCTAATAAGATTAAGACGGCAATTATTGCGCTTCCGAAAAGAATGAACTTATTCTTCATTATTCAGAGGACGGCTTAAAGTCTACGGTATGCAGTAGGCAGTAGGCAAAAGGAAAGATAAAAAATTGCCTACTGCCAATTGCCAACTGCCTACTGTCTATTCGTACTTTATCCTCGGGTCGGCCCAGGCATAGCATAAATCGGCAAGCAGATTCCCCAGGAGGGTAAGCACTGCTCCAATTACCAATCCTCCCATTATCATCGGATAATCGCGGGCGACTGCAGAATTATAAAGCAAACGCCCCATCCCGGGAATAGCAAATATGGATTCAAAGATAACACTCCCGCCAATCAAGCCAGGAATAGAGAGCCCAAGGATAGTAATGAGGGGCAAGAGAGCATTCTTTAAGGCATATTTATAGACAATTCTCCTTTTATTTATCCCCTGGGCATAAGCCGCCCGAATATAATCCTGTTTCAAGACACCAATCATATTCCCGCGCACATAACGGGAAAACCCGGCAAGCCCACCGAAGGCGGCTACGGAGACAGGGAGAATCAAATGCTTGATTATATCTAAATTTTTCCCCCAAAAAGAAAGTTGATAATAGTCGAAGGACTTAAGCCCGGAGATAGGTAGCCAGTTTAGTTTTATTCCCAAGAGAAGCATAAGTAACAAAGCGAGCCAAAAACCAGGTAGAGAAAACCCGAGAAAGACAAAAAAGGTAGTCCATTTATCAAATAGCCCACCCGGTTTTAAAGCCGAGATTACCCCGATAGGAAGAGCAACAACAATAATTAAAACCATTGATAGGATATTTATCAGCAAGGTAACTGGCAATCTCTCTCTGATGCGCACAATAACCTTCCGCCCATCGACAAAGGAATTGCCAAAGTCTAATCTAAGAACCCTTTTAAGCCAATTTAGATACTGCTTAAAAAGCGGCTTATCCAAATCATAGAGTTTTATCAATCGCTCCTGGGCTTCCAGAGATATGCGCGGGTCCATTTCTTTGAGATAAGCCGGTCTTCCCGGGGCAAGATGAATTACCGCAAAACTGATAATCGTAATTCCCAACAAAAGGGGGACTATGTTTAAAAGACGCTTGAGAAAGTAAGATAACATTGCTACAAGCTGCAAGCTACAAACTCCAAGAAGGTTGCGTCAAAAGGTTTCGGTTGCGGTTAGGTATCCTCTGTCGTTTATCGTTATCGTTTATCGCCTGCCTACCGCAGGCAGGGACGAAACCCAAAGACGAAACCGATACTTAACCAAAACCTAAACCGAGAGACGAAACCAAGGAAACCTGCAAGCTAAAACCTGAAGCCTATTTGTATTTCTGATTTTTTCGAGGCACCCACCACTTAATAAAGTTATAGCCAATGCCGTTTATACTCGGTTCAATACCGCGAAAACGGGCATCAATTATCGGCAAAGCATCGGGCACATAGAGAAAGGTGTAGGGCTGGTCATTATATATCAAGCGATGAATCTCGTGATAGATCTCTTTTCTTCTCTCCCGCGAAAAAACCCTTCTTCCTTGCTCTAAAAGTTTATCTACCTTCTCATTTTTATAAGAAACAAAGTTGAATTCTTTGGGTCTGGTTTTGGAGGAATGGAAGATATCATAGCAGTCAGGGTCACGCGAGAGCCCCCATCCCAAAAGCACGGCATCAAATCTGCGTTTATCAATAATGTCTAAAAGACACCCCCATTCTACTATCTTTATGTTTACCTTTATGCCTACTTCTTTCAATCTCTGCTGGATGATCTCGGCACACTTTCTACGCCCCTCATTGCCCTGGTTGGTGAGGAGAGTAAATTCAAACTGCTGGCCGTCTTTCACTAAAAATCCGGCTTTATTCTTTCTATTCCAGCCGGCAGCGGCTAACAATTCTTCTGCCTTTTGGGGATTATAGCGAGGAGGTTTGACCTCGGGATTATATGCCCAAGAATTGGGAACAAATGGTCCTGTGCAGACCTTTCCCAAACCCAAAAGCACACCCTTAATTATTTCTTCCTTATCAATCGCATAGTTTATTGCCTGCCTCACTCTTTTATCCTTAAACTTGGGATTGTTTAGATTCCAGCCGATATAGGTATAGCCGAAACTGGGGTATTTATACTTGCGGAAGTTCTGTTTAAAAAAATCATTGTTTGTCTGGCGCTGATACTGCAAAGGAGTCAAACCGATATAGTCCAGACCCCGGTTTCTCAATTCTAAAAAGAGGGTAGATTGGTCGGGAATTATACGGTAGATATATCTGTCAATATAGGGTCGGCCCTCCCAATAATCATCATACGCCTCTAAGATAATCTGACTGCCGGTTTCCCACTTCACAAACCTATAGGGACCGGTGCCGATTGGCTGACGGCTAAATTTCTTAAAGTCCTCTTCCCGTTTTAATAAATGCGCCGGCATAATCGGCATCCCCCAGCTGGCTAAAGCCGGGGCAAAGGGTTCGCTATAGGTTATCTTGACAGTGTAATCATCGATTATCTTGAAGTCCTCTACCTTCTTAAAATCTCCGCTATAGGGTGTTTTTGTGGCTGGGTCAATCAATTTCTGATAAGTAAAAAGGACATCCTTTGCCGTGAACAAAACCCCATCCTGCCACTTAACCCCTTTGCGTAAATAGAAGGTTATCTCCAAGCCATCATCAGAGATTTCCCATCCCTCGGCTAAATCTCCCACTAAATTGATATCTTTATCGTATTTTACCAGACCGTTAAAAACTAATCCCACAATCTCTTGGGAGGCGCTGTCTGCGGCGAGAATGGGTATTAGAGTTATCGGCTCACCGATTGAACCCACTACAATTGTATCGCCATAACAGGGGACCTTACTTCCTTGATTTTGTTGAGCATAAAGAGAAAAAAGGAAGGAGAAAAAAAGAAAAAAGAAAGGAATTAAAAAAATCCCCCGCAAGATATGTCTCGGGGGAAAGAGAGCGCTCATTTTCCTTGTCTTTTACCTCGTTAGAAAGCCTCCTCCCTCACAAAGAGGCTTTGTAACGGGCCCCGTTCCTTTTCTAACGGGGTTTACTTTTTGTCCTGCTCATTGGAATTTGCCTGCTCGCTAACCCCGCCAGAGGTGGGTGGTATCGAAGGCGTTTGTTTGGGCTCTGGAAACTTGGGACTCTCTTTTTCAACCTGAAGTTGTTTATTCTTCTCCACTTCTTCTACTTTTTCCATCAATGACCTTCGTTGATGGGCAGAGATAACTGCTAAAGACAAAGAGGTTAGCAAAAAAAGAGCGGCGCAAACGGCAGTGGTCTTGGCCAAAAAGATGGGTGTTTTTGCCCCAAATACCTCCTGTGCCCCACCGCCGAAGATATTGGATAGGCCCTGCCCTTTTCCGGCTTGCAAAAGGATTACCAAGATTAAAAACAAACAAACCAAAATGTGGATGATAATCAAAAATACAGTCATTTCTGTTTGTCCGAAGTTTCGCTTCGGACAAGTGCACTACTCTTCTTTACTATCTCTACGAAAGAATCTGCCTCTAAACTGGCGCCACCGACAAGCGCGCCATCAATATCCTTCTCCCTTATTAATTCTTCTATATTATCCGGTTTTACACTTCCACCATATTGGATGCGAATTAAATTTGCTGCCTCTTCGCTGTAAATATCGGCTATCTGCTGACGAATAAATCCCTGCACCTCCTCAGCCTCGCCGGGCGTGGCTGTCCTGCCAGTGCCAATCGCCCAGATAGGCTCATAGGCAATAATTAACTTCAAAAACTCTTCCTCGCTTAGGTCCTTAAAACCCTGGCGGATTTGTCCTTTCACTATATCAAAGGTTTTCCCTTCTTCTCTCTGCTTTAAACTTTCCCCAATACAAACAATGGGAATTAATTCTTCTTTTAATGCCGCTCTTATTTTTTTCCCCACTATCTCATCTGTCTCGCCAAAGTATTTACGCCGCTCCGAATGGCCGATAATCACATATCTGCAGCCAACATCTTTGAGCATCCTTGCCGAGACCTCGCCGGTGAACGCTCCTTCTTTCTCCCAAAAGACATCCTGTCCGCCTAAAGCGATATTAGAATCCTGAATTATCTCGCTCACTTCGTTTAAAACAGTAAACGGTGGGCAAACAACAATATCCACATTCTCTATATTATAGAGCTCCCTTTTTAAGGCATTAACTAAGTTTATTGCCTCCAAGGTCGTCTTGTGCATCTTCCAATTTCCAGCAATTATCGGCTTACGCATTCTTATATTTATCTCAACTATGGAGGGTTACCCTCCATAGTTAGAGCCACTATCCCCGGCAGTTCTTTGCCTTCCAAATATTCCAGTGATGCCCCGCCGCCGGTAGAGATATGGTCCATCCTATCTTCCAAACCAAACTTGGCTATTGCCGCGGCAGTATCACCGCCACCAATTACCTTCAAACAATCCAGATCCCCAATAAACTCAGCAATCTCCTTTGTCCCCTGGGCAAAGGGAGCAATCTCAAAGATCCCTACCGGTCCATTCCAGACAATCGTCCTTGCCTCCTTTAATATCTGCTTGAACCGGGCAATAGTTTGCCGACCAATATCCACGCCCAACCAGCCGGCAGGGATTTCTTTTTCTGCTGTTTTAAGATGAGCAGAAGCATCAACTTTATCGGCAATAAGATGGTCAAAGGGAAGAATTATCTTTTCTCCTCCTTCTTCTAAAAGTTTATTGGCAATCCCGAGTTTATCCTGCTCTAATCTTGAACTCCCAATATCTAATCCCTCTGCTTTTAAAAAGGTATAAGCCATTCCGCCGCCGATTAAGATATTATCTACTCGAGGGAGTAAGTTCTCAATCACGCCAATCTTATCGGAAACCTTTGCTCCGCCTAAAATTGCCACAAAGGGTCTTTGTGGCTCTGCTAAAATCTGAGAAAAGAAACTAATCTCCTTTTCTAATAAAAACCCAGCCACTGAGGGCAGAAACTGGGTAACCCCGACAGTTGATGCGTGCGCCCGATGAACCACTCCAAAGGCGTCCTGAACAAACACTTCCCCTAAATTTGCCAACTGGCGTGAAAATTGCGGGTCATTCTCTGTCTCTTCTTTATGAAACCTCAAATTCTCTAACAAAATAATATCGCCGGATTGCATAGTCCTTACTGCTGATTCCACTTCGGGACCGATACAATCATCTAAGAATTTAACCTTCTGTCCCAATAACTCCTCTAATCTTTTAGCAACCGGTTTCAATCGCAAATCCTCAACAACCTCGCCTTTGGGACGCCCAAGATGACTCATCAAGATAATCTTTGCCCTTCTTTCTAATAAGTAATTAATTGTTGGTAGAGCAGCGCGAATTCTTTTATCATCGGTAATATTTAGGCTCTCATCTAATGGGACATTAAAATCCACTCTTACTAAAACCCGTTTATTTTCTAAATTTATATCTTTGATTGATTGTTTGGTCATTTTTGGCCTGGAGCGTGCGGCGTGGAGCGCTTTCACGCTATCACTTTATTCAACGGATATTCAATTATCCCTTCAGCGCCGTTTTGCTTTAACTTAGGGATGAGCTCACGGACTATCTTTTCTTCAACTACTGTATCAATAGCAAACCACCCCTTATCGCTAAGTGAAGAAACAGTAGGTTTCCTGAGTGCCGGTAAGAGCTGAAGAACCTTGGATAGACAACTCTCAGGAACATTCATCTTTAGCCCTACTCTCTGAAGCGCAGATATTGCCCCCTCTAAAAGTAGAGCAATGTTTTCTATCTTCTTTTTCTTCCATTCATTCCGGTAAGCCTCTTTGTTGGCAATCAAACGCGGCGTGCTTTCCAGAAGGACATCAATGATACGCAGATTGTTTGCCCGCAAACTCTCGCCAGTCTCAGTAGCCTCCACAATAGCGTCGGCAAGCAGGGGCGGCTTTACCTCGGTCGCTCCCCAGGAAAACTCCACCTTTGCTTGGACTCTATTTTTACGCAAGTATCTCCTGGTAACCTGGACTAACTCCGTAGAAATCCTCTTACCTTCTAAATCCCCAATTTTATTAATCTTTGAATTCTTCGCTGTCGCCAACACCCACCTCACCGGCTTAAAGGTCCTCTTGGAATACCTTAACTCAGCAACCTCCTTAACATCGGCGTTGTTCTCTAAAATCCAATCCCGGCCGCTAATCCCGGCGTCAATTACCCCGTCTTCAACATAGCGAGGAATCTCTTGCGAGCGAAATAAAACCACCTCTATTTCTTCATCATCAATAGAGGGATAATAAGACCTCTCGGAGAGAGAAATAAAAAACCCGGCTTTATTAAAAAGCCTAAGAGTCGCCTCCTGCAAACTCCCCTTGGGCAATCCTAATTTCAGTTTGTTCACCTCGTTCCTCCTTCTTTATAAGTGGGATAAAACCGATTCTTGACTTCATTCTTGCTAAACTGCTTCCATATTTTTTCAAGCTTTTTTCTCGTTCATATGCCTCTTTCTTATCGCAGCGATTAAATTATCAATTTTATTCTCATCGCCTTTAATCTCCTTAAGAATATCACAACTTTATTAATCTGTCAATCTTGCCTCTAATTTCCTCTGCAATCTCATTTTTATCTTTACCCTTAACATCAATCCAGTTGATCTCCTTATCCCTTCTAAACCAGGTAAGTTGATGCTTGACAAAATGGCGGGTATTTCTCTTGATTAAATCTTTTGCCTCATCTAAAGAATATCTTCCGTCTAAATAAGAAATAATCTCTTTATAGCCCAGGGCTTGAGCGGCTGTTTTTCCCATTTTACCCTTTATCCTTTTAACCTCCTCTACTAATCCCTGTTTAAACATCTTTTCTACCCGTCCTTCAACCCGTTGGTAGAGCTCAGGACGCGGAAAGATTAAACCAATCTTGATTATTTTATATCTTTTTTCTATCCCCTCTCTTTGCTGGTTTAATTGAGAAAAGGGAATGCCGGTTTGATAATAAACCTCAAGGGCTCGCCTCGTTCGGCGCAGATTATGGGGATGAATCTTGGCCGCCGCCTGGGGGTCTATCTCTACTAATTTCTTATATAGAGCATTCCTATCATCGCTCTCTATTTTTAGCTCTGGATTTGCTCTTAAATCTAGTGGGGTCCTAAAGATTCCTTTGATTAAACTGTAGATATAAAGCGCACTCCCACCCACAACCAAAGGGATTTTGCCCTTCTTATGGATTTGTTCAATCGCCTCCTCGGCTAATTCTATAAATCGGGCAACATTAAACTCCTCAGTCGGCTCAATAATATCAATTAGATAATGTGCAACACCGTTGATAATAAGGGGTAGCGGGTAGCGGGTAGCGGGTAGCGGGGGCTTCGCTGTTCCAATATCCATTCCCCGATAAACCTGCATTGAATCGGCAGAGATTATCTCGGCACCAATCTCTTTGGCAAGCAAAATAGAAACCTCGCTTTTCCCTACGCCTGTAGGTCCAAGAAGGAAGATAACAGAATTCATCTTCAAATTCCAAATTCCAAGCACCAAATTACAAACAAGCACCAATTCACCCTGTTAAATGCCACTTGGTGGCAATTTCGCCTCTGGCGAAATTATTTAACAGGGTGAACCAAAATTACAATAACCAAACAAATTTAGGGTAATTGTTTTGATCATTCGGTAATTGGAATTTGTGATTTGTTTGTGATTTGTGATTTGTTATTTGGGATTTTAATCTCACGGGTATATCCTTGGTTTATAGCCCTCCTTCTCTAAATTTTTCTTTACCACCTCTGCTTCTTGCCGCAAATCAAACCTTCCTACGCGCAAGCGATAAAATCTCTGCCACTCCTTCTCCAGAACAGAGATATAAGCCGGATAGCCCTGTTGGATTAATTGATATTTAACCCTCTGGGCATTTTGCTTGTCTGTAAAAGCCCCGAGTTGCACTGTAAAATAAAATTCTCCTTCTTCTAAAATCTTTTTTGCTTCTTTAGCCTCTAAACCTAAAGGAAATTCTTGGACAAGTTTGGTGAAATAGTATTTCGCCGCCCCCCATTCCCCTTTCTTTTGCTTACACCTTCCTAATCTAAAATAGATTGCCCCCTTTAATTCTGTGCCCGGAAACCTCCGCAAAACCTCTTGCAAAACAGAAAGAGCTCTCTCCCAATCCTCCTGCAAATAATAAGAATTAGCCAACCCTAAATAAAATTTGTCTTTGCTATGGCGAGCCTTGCATAAATCCTTAAAAATTTTCTCTGCTTTTTTATATCCTCCTAATTTAAGATAAGCAAGCCCGGCAAGATATTTTGCCTCAATGGCGTATTGAGAACGGGGAAACTCTTCTCTCAATCGCCAAGAGGATTTAACTGCTCTGCTATAGTCGCCTTGCAAAAAACTCTTTGTTACTTCCTTAAAGTTATCCTTCACTGTATCGGCAACAGAGGGCATAGCGCATAGAGCAAAGGGCAAAGAGAAAAGTAAAAGGAATAAAATAATAAGGAAATGCCTTCTACATTTTAACATTTTTTCTCCTCGCAATTCTCTTTTGCAGTTCTAACAAAACCTGATTTCTTTCTTTTTTTATCTCCAGAGGAACATCGTCTCTAAGTCTTGCTGCTGCTGTTCCCGGACGGGGCGAATATTTAAAGATGTAGGCATTATCAAATTTGACCTCCTCCATCAATTCCTTTGTCTCTTGAAAATCCTCTTCTCTCTCCCCCGGAAAACCAACAATAACATCAGTAGATATTTTACACTGAGGTAGGATCTCCTTTAATTTTTTTATTTGCCCTAAATAATCCTCGCGTGTATATCCCCGTCGCATCAGTTTTAAAATCCTGTTTGAACCGGACTGAAAAGGCAGATGTAAATATTTATCCACCTTGGGCAAATCGCGCATTGCCTTAAATAACTCCTCAGAGGCATCCTTGGGATGACTGGTAGTAAAACTAATCTTTTCCACTCCATCAATTTTATTTACTTCTCTGAGTAACTCAACAAAATTCTGTCTTTTGCGCTTTGCGCTTTGCGCTTTGCCCTTTGCGCCGTAGGCGCAGACATTCTGCCCCAAAAGTGTTATCTCCTTATGACCGCTTTCAACGAGCATTCTCACCTCCTCTAAAATGTCCTCCATTCTACGGCTCTTTTCTCTCCCGCGCAGATAAGGAACCACGCAGTAAGAGCAAAAATTATTACACCCGCTCATTATCAAAACATAACCCTTTCTCGGAGAACCCATTTCCACCCCTGGGGTGGAAATAAGGTGAAAATTTTCAAAATCTCGTTCCTCTTTATCTACGGCTAAAATCCGAGTTCGGCTGTTTAAGTTTTCAATATGATTGAAAATCTCGGGGAGGTTGTGCGGACCACAGACAAGATTGACAAACGGGAATCTCTTAAAAATATTTTCTTTATGATTCTGGGCAATACAACCCAAAACGCCAAAAATCAGCTCTGGTTTTTTCTCTCTTAATCTCCTTAGATTTTCTAAATTTCTCCAAAGCCGCTCTTCGGCGTGCTCGCGCACAGAACAGCCATTAACCAAAATTACATCCGCTTCCTCGGCCTCTTCTGTAAATAAATAACCTCTTTG
>JAGGUG010000055.1 GCA_021158625.1 Candidatus Omnitrophota bacterium
TTAATTTCTATGAGTTCCTTCAGTCGCTTTGCTCCTTCAGGATGACAAGCTTCGCTTGTCAGTTTTGGTCATTAGGTCATTGGAATTTGGGATTTGTTTGTGATTTGGAATTTGTGATTTGGGATTTCTTGATAAGATGCTTATCCTTCACCGTTATATCTTAAAACGTTTTCTGCTCCCTTTATTTTATTGTCTATTGCTGTTTATCTTCCTTTACATCATTGTAGATTTATTTGATAATTTAGATGAAATTATTAAGCAAAAATGGACGCTTCTCTTTTTGCTCAAGTATTATCTAAATTACATCCCTCTCATTCTCACCCGCACCACTCCTATAGCCGCACTCCTCGCTAGTCTTCATTGCCTCGGGAGCTTAGAAAAAACTAACGAAATAATCCCTATAAAAGCGGCGGGGATAAATTTTATAAAAACCACTGCCCCTATTCTCTTGCTGGGAATAATTATCAGTCTGGGAATCTTTATCATCAGCGAGAGACTTGTTCCTCTGACTTTCAATCCCTTCTCCAGGAAAGAAAAAATTCTGCACAATGTTACTCTCTACGGAAGTAAAAATCAGATATTCTATATAAAAGAATACAATGCACAAAAGAATACTGCCAAAGATATAATAATCTTTGTTCAGGATAAAGATAGACATATCCGCCAAAGAATCATCGCTCAAAAAGCAGAGTGGCTGAATAACAAATGGAACTTTTCTAATGTTATTATCTCTAAATTAAACTCTCTCGGTAAAATTGTAGGTGAACCCTTAAAATATGAGCAGAAGATAATAGATATAGAAGAAAAACCAACTGATTTTCTAAATTCTGCAAAAAGGGTTGAGTTTATGAGCAGTAGAGAACTAAAGAAGATGATTAAGCGGCTCTCTTCGGCTAATTATAGGCCGCAAAAAGAATTGGTGGACTGGCACTATAAAATTTCTTTTCCCTGGATAAATTTGGTAATTATATTTTTAGGGCTTTCTTTTGGAATGGCAACTAAAGGAAGGGGCGGGCTTTTTGCAAGGATAGGAATCTGTTTGTTTTTGGGTTTAGTATATTATGGGTTTATGTCTATCAGTTTAGCGCTGGGAAAAGGAGGAATTTTGCCTCCTTTAATCTCGGCCTGGTTTCCTCATTTTCTTTTTATAGCAATCTCTTTTATGGTGCTAAAAAGAAACCTATAAAGGTTTGCTTCTCGGGGAGAGACCTGCAGCGGGGGCACATTTACACCCACACCTTTTTCTCCATTTCCTTTTTAACAATCTTGCTGGGATAAATATCCACGATAATCTCATCGGGCTCAAACCAGAGTTTTATCTCTCGCTCAGCTTCTTCTTCGTTTGCAGAGACATGAATTACATTTTCATAAACGCCGCTGGTAGTTATTCTGCCGTAAGCCCCGCGAATAGAAACAGCATCTGCCTCCTCAGGATTGGTTGCGCCGGCTAATTCCCGCACCTTGCTTATTGCCTCCTCGCCATAGTAAATCATTGCTAAAACCTTTCTCTTATGAAACTCCCCGCAGATATATTTAATCAGGTCTCGAAAAAAAGGCTTGTCTTTTAGATGGCGATAGTGCTCTTCGGCTAACTCTCGGTGGACACTTACAATCTTAGCGGCAATAATATCCAGACGGGTTTCCGAAAGACGGGTCAAGATATTGCCCGTTAAGGACTTTTTTAGTCCGTCAGGCTTGATTAGAACTAAGGTTTGTTGAATCATTATATTGTATCGGATTTTCAATCCGATACTGATTGCAGCGATTAAAACCGATTACAGCGATTAAAAAATCTGATAATCTTATCTATGTAATCTGAATTTAATCAACCATAAACCGCCTATTCCGGCGAAGAAAAAAGGAATAGAGATTAGTTGCCCCATTGTCAGATTCCCCCAGAGAAATCCAAGCTGGGGGTCGGGCTGGCGAAAAAACTCTACGCAAAACCTAAATAAAGAATAGAGTGTAATAAATAAGAAAAAAATTGTTCCTTTCTTAAGCCGCTTTTTATTTAAATTCCAGAGAACAGCAAAGATAATCAGGTTTTTAAAAGATTCATAGAACTGAGAAGGGTGACGAAAACCCTCTACCCCTGGAAACTTTACCGCCCAGGGCAAAGAGCTGATTCGGCCGTATAACTCACCGTTAATAAAATTCCCTATCCTTCCTAAAGAGAGACAAAGGGCCAGGGGAATAACAAAAATATCAGCAAGGGCAAAAAAATCAACCTTGCGGCGACGGCAGTAAATCAACCCACTCAAGAGCCCCCCTAAAAAGCCCCCGTGGACTGACAAACCACCATGCCAGATGGCGAAGATTTCTCCTAAATGGTTTAAATAGAAATTGAGGTTATAGACCAAAACATAGACGAGCCGCGCGCCCAAAATCCCACCTAAAAGGACATAAAAAACAAGATCAAAAATCTCTCTTTTTTTCATCTCTATCTTCTTTCTCTTTGCCAGAAAGTTGATGAGCCCTAAACTGATGAAGAAAGAAAGTAGCCAGATTAGACCGTAATACCTTATCTCTATGCTTCCGAGTTTTAAAAATACTGGATTTAAACGGGAAACAAACATTTAATATCTCCGCTCTCTGTATCTCGCTTTATCTATCTCTCCATTATAAGAGGCTTGAGGGAGAATGGAAAAAGATAAACCCGCGGCTAGCAAGGCTTTTACTAAGTCTACAAGAATAAAGGGAATTACTCCTTTAAGCAGTGTTTCCCAAAGGCCTGATTTTATAACCAGAGACAAAACAAACGCTCCCGAGAGATAAATAATCCCTACCCCTAACATCATAAGCTTCAACTGAGAAAAAAAACTCCGTGCTCCGATATATCTATCTGTCCGGCGGCCGATTATTAACGGGGCAATAATAAAACCGATAAGATAGCCAAAAGTAGGCGAGACTAAGGACGCTGTGGTTCCTCCGGCAAACCAAGGCACCCCGGCTAATCCCAGACTTACATAGAATAATTGACTAACCGCTCCAAATGTCCCTCCGCAAACTACTCCGCTTAAAAGAACACCCAAAACCTGACCGGTGATAGGAACCGGTGTCCAGGGCAGAGGGATACAAATCTGAGCTAAAAGCCCGGTAACCCCTGCCATTGCCAAGCTTAAAGTGAGTTTACTTATTAATGCCAAACTATACCGCCATTTAAAAAACAGAAATCTTGCTTTTAGATATCTATCAATTACTGCTATCTTTTGCATTATTTTCAAGCATAATCATCAAATATGATTATACTTGATTACAGCGATTATAAAAGATTACAGCGATACCCTTACGAGCACAAGTTAAAATTCGATGAGAAATCTTCTAAATCTGCATTTAATCTCTGTAATCAATTATAAAACATCCCACTCCTCTCGTCAAGTGATAAAAAAACCCAGCACTAATTTTCTGCTCTGCCCTAAACCAGATGGTTTAGGCTATGGTAGTCATCTCTGAAAAATTAGTGCTGGGCAGTTTTATTTATTACTCAATTATTGCCAGAACATCGCTCTCGCGAATAATCAGATAATCTTCTAAATCAATCTTGATTTCATCTCCTGAATATTTACCAAAAAGAATTCTATCCCCCTTTTTTACCTCCAGAGGAATAACCTTACCATCCTCAAGCACCTTTCCTTTGCCGACAGCAATTACCTTTCCTTGCTGGGGCTTTTCTTTGGCGGTGTCCGGGATTACAATCCCCCCTTTTGTTTTGTTTTCTGCTTCTAACCTTTTAACAATAATATGGTCACCTAATGGTTTCAGATTCATTTTACCCCTCCTTCAATGAGTTCACGATTTATGGAACGCAGTGAACGTAAATTGTTTGAACGAATTGAACCCAGCACTAATTTTCTGCTATGGTTAAGCATCTCTGAAAAATTAGTGCTGGGAAATTCAACTAAGGCTTTGCGAAGCACTTCGTACTCCGCAAAGCCAAGTTTCATTTAATACATTCCCCCACCCGGAGGCGTTGGAGGCGCCGCCGGTTTTTCTTTCTCGGGAATGTCAGTAATCAAGGCTTCGGTAGTAACCAACAAAGCCGAAATACTTGCCGCATTCTCTAATGCGCTCCGGGTAACCTTGGTTGGGTCAATAACCCCAGAGTCAATCATATCTACATAATCTTCTTTTAAGACATCATAACCAATATTACCCTCTTCTTGCTTGACCTTTTCTACTACTACCGAACCCTCCATTCCAGCATTATTGATAATCTGCCTCATTGGTTCTTCCAATGCCCGTTTGATTATCTGACGACCAATCTTCTCATCTCCTCGCAATCTTAATTCATCCAGGGCTTTAGAAGCTCGCAACAGAGCCACTCCGCCTCCGGGAACAATCCCCTCCTCTACTGCGGCGCGAGTGGCGTGCAGAGCATCCTCTACCCTTGCCTTTTTCTCCTTCATCTCGGTCTCGGTGCTTGCTCCCACATTAATCACTGCTACTCCCCCGGCAAGCTTTGCTAACCTCTCCTGGAGTTTTTCCTTATCATAGTCAGAGGTAGATTCTTCAATCTGCCTCTTAATCTGAGCAATCCGCCCCGAGATATCCGAACTCTTTCCTTCTCCCTCTACAATAGTAGTATTCTCTTTATCAATGTGCACTCTTTTCGCTCTTCCTAAATCCTTGATATCAACATTCTCCAATTTTATTCCCAAATCCTCGCTAATCACTCTCCCGCCGGTAAGTACAGCAATGTCTTCTAACATTGCCTTTCGGCGGTCACCAAAACCGGGTGCCTTTACTGCTGCGCAGGCAAGAGTTCCTCTTATCTTATTTACCACCAAGGTTGCTAATGCTTCTCCTTCTACATCTTCAGCGATAATCAAGAGTGGCTTACCGGTGCGGGCGAGTTTTTCTAATAAAGGAAGCATATCCTTGAGCACCGATATCTTCTTTTCATGAATCAAAATATAAGGCTCCTCCAGAGACACATCCATCTTCTCAGCATTGGTAACAAAATAAGGCGAAAGATAGCCCTGGTCGAATTGCATTCCCTCTACTACATCTAAATTTGTTTCCATTGTTTTTGCTTCTTCTACAGTAATTACTCCATCCTTGCCTACCTTCTCCATTGCATCAGCAATCAGATTGCCAATGGTAGGGTCATTATTGGCGGCAACTGTAGCAACCTGAGCAATTTCTTTCTTATCCTTTACGGGTTTACTTATCTTTTTCAACTCCTGGACTACTTTCTCTACCGATTTCTCCACTCCAGTTTTTATCAACATCGGATTTGCCCCGGCAGTAACATTTTTAAGACCTTCGTTAAAAATTGCCTGAGCCAAAAGAGTAGCTGTAGTCGTTCCATCACCAGCCACATCGCTGGTTTTGGAAGCAACCTCTCTAACCATCTGAGCCCCCATATTTTCATAAGGCTCCTCTAACTCTATCTCCTTTGCCACAGTCACTCCATCCTTAGTAATAGTAGGAGAACCAAATTTTTTATCCAAGGCCACATTGCGTCCCTTTGGCCCTAAGGTGACCACCACTGCCTTTGCTAATTGGTCTACGCCTTTCTTTACTGCTTGACGCGCCTCTTCACTAAACAATAACTGTTTTGCCATAACTCCTCCTTCCCTTCCTCCCGACAGAAGCGTTGGGAGAACCTACGAAATGACTGAAACGAATAGAGCAGAATAACTAAGGGGTTTTGCCCGAAAGGCAAGTTCCGTTAGAAAGAGTGAGGCTTTCTAACGGGGTAAATATAACCTCTTTAAATGCACAAAGAGTAGTTTATCCTACCCTCCTTTGAAAGTCAACTCCAATTTAGGAGAATAAATCCCCATTTTTCCTAAATGCTCCTTGTTTAAGGAAGTTTTTATTACTTTTCTCTGTTTTTTTGCTTATATATGAGCCAAAGCCCCCTCAAACTTAGCTCTTCATCTATTTTATTTATCTGCGAACAATAATCTTTGATAAAGGAGATATCCCCGCCGGTACCCACAGTTAGGATATCCCGGCCATATCTTTCGCGCATTTTTCTAATTATCTCATCGCACAACCCCCCAAACCCATAAGCCGCCCCGGCCAGCATACTTTGAACTGTGCTTCGGCCCAATAAATCTTTCGGAAAACCCTCTGAAAGGTTAACTAAATCAATTGTCGGCAAAAGGGCGGCTTTTTGCGAAAGGGCATCTACAGAAAGTTTTATCCCGGGAACAATAATCCCTCCCAAATACTCTCTATTTTGGGAAACAAAATCAAAGGTGATGGCTGTGCCAAAATCAATAACAATTACCGGAAAGCCATAAATTTCGGCTGCCGCTAAGGAGTTAACCAATCTATCTTGGCCTACTTGTTTTGGTTCTTGATAGAGGTTAGGCAGAGCTACAGAAACATTCTTCCCTACCACCAGAGGTAAAATATTCAATTCTTCCTGCAAACTTTTTTCTACCCTTTGTTCAAGAGCAGGGACCACCGAACAGATAATTATCGCCTCTATATCTCTTTTTTTTCTTCCTTTAAATAAATCCCCATAGCGAGAAGACGAGACCTTCCATTTATCAACTATCTTACCCTCTTTAAACAGCCCTAAACTTATATTTGTGTTTCCAATATCAATTGCTAGTAGCATCATAACTAAACTTTGATATTTATCAAAGTTTAGAAAATCCCAAATCACAAATTCCAAATCACAAACAAATCCCAAATTCCAATGACCTAATGACCAAAACTGACAAGCGAAGCTTGTCATCCTGAAGGAGCAAAGCGACTGAAGGAACTCATAGAAATTAA
>JAGGUG010000118.1 GCA_021158625.1 Candidatus Omnitrophota bacterium
GGGGCGAGGGGGGTATAAATACGCCCATAACTATAAGGGGCATTTTGTAGAGCAGGAGTACCTGCCTTCGACAAAAAAGTATTATCATCCTACAGGATTGGGGTATGAGAAGGTGATAAAAGAGAGGCTACAGGCTGCAAGCCGCAAGCCACAGGTCAAAGGACAAAAAAAGCCTGAGGCCTGAAGCCTGCCGTATATGGCAGAAGCCTTTATTTATTAAGGAGAACAGATGAAAATAGAACCAGTTGATTTATCCAAGCTTAAAACCTATTCTATCAAACAAAGGGAAAATAAGGTTAGGGTTAAGGATTTTGCCCGCGTGTCTCAAAAGGGTGATTCCTTTAATCAATTTATTGGCTCTCTGCCGGCGATATTAAAAGGGAATGATTTTCCCCAATTAGTAGAGGCGATTGTAGATGCGTTTAAAAAGAAAAAACTTATCCTTTGGGCAATGGGTGACAGCGTAATCAAATGTGGCTTGAGTCCGATTATTATTAACCTAATGCAAAAAGGCTTGGTTTCGGCAATCGCCTTGCAGGGAGCAGGGATTATCCACGATGCTGAGATTGCTTTGATTGGTGAAACCTCTGAGGAAGTAGCCGATACTATTAAAGACGGTAGATTTGGAATGGCTGAGGAGACCGGTAAGCTCTTGAATACGGCGATTAAACAGGGAGCGGCTCAAGGTTTAGGAATGGGAGAAGCCGTGAGTAAAAGATTGACTGAACTCAATCCCCCTTATGCAGAATACAGTTTGCTTATTCAGGCCTATAAATTAGGTATTCCGGTCACTGTCCATATTGCTATAGGCACGGATATAATCCATATGCACCCTGCTTGCAGCGGTAAAGCAATAGGAGAGGCGAGCCATCTTGACTTTCGCAGATTTGCCGCTTTAATAACTAAATTAGAAGAGGGAGTATTTTTGAATATCGGCTCGGCGGTAATTCTCCCCGAGGTATTTTTAAAATCCCTTTCTATTGCCCGAAATCTGGGCTATAATGTAAATAGATTTACTACGGCGAATCTGGATATGATTTCTCACTATCGTCCACTGGAGAATGTGGTGAAGAGGCCCACGGCAACAGGTGGAAAGGGGTATTCGTTTATCGGGCATCACGAGATAATGATTCCCCTGTTGGCAAGGGCGGTAGTGGAGAGGATAAATGAAACTACAATTTAGTCTCTCCCGAAGTTTCGGGGTCGCCTAGATTGTGGCTTTATTGAATGAGAATTGGTATAACCGGTGTAAGCGCCTTTGTTGGGTATCATTTAGCAAAGGAATTGGTTAAGGAGCATCAGGTTATCGGCTTTGATTGCCGTCAGAGTGAGTTAGTAAAGGAGATAAACACTTCCAATTTTAAATTTATCCAGGGGGATATTAGCGATTTTAGCTCCTTAAAAAATGCTTTGAAAGATGTAGATTTAATTTATCACTTAGCCGCAATCTCTTCTGAGCGGCTGTGTCGGCAAGATGTTTTAGGAAGTTTCAGGGTTAATGTCCAGGGGGTACTTAATATTCTGGAGTTGGCGAGGGAGAGAAAGACAAAGGTCATTTATGCCTCCAGCGGCGCGGTTTATCCCGTTAGAAGTCCCCGCCAGAGGCGGGACGGTCGCCTTCGGCGACCTACTTCTAACGGGGTTTACCTTCCTTCTTCAAGACCTCATCGGGAAGAAGAGGCCGATTTCACGGATAAATTTTACGGCACCTCTAAGCTAATCGCCGAGAGATATTGCCGGCTTTATAATAAGAATTTTGCTCTTCCCTTTGTAATTCTGAGATTTTCGCGTATCTATGGGAGAGGAATGACTCGCAATCCTGTTTACGATATCTTAAAAGGGTTAGAGAGTAAACCCGGCACCAGAACGGTGCGGGGTAAAAAGGTTAAATTTTACGAGTCATTAAATTCCTGTTATGATTTTATCTATGTTAAAGATGTTGTGCGAGCTTTAGTACTTGCCCGGAATAAGGAATGGGAGAATCAAATTATAAATATCTCCTCAGCCAAAGGGATAGTCTTAGAAGAGTTAGTTACAAAGGTAGAGAAGATAATCGGAGAGAAAATAGATGTAGAGGTGCTTCAGGATACTCAAAGCACAGATATTTTAGATAATACAAAGGCGAAAGATTTAGGCTGGCAGCCGGAATACTCTCTGGAAGAAGGATTGAGAGAGTTAATTACAAGGTGAAGATGCGAAACGAGAAATTAAGAGATAAAACCGAAGGAAAATTGTTCCATTGTTCCATTGTTCTATTGCTTTTTCTGTCTTCTGTTCTCTCTCTTCTATCCTCTGTAGCTTTCGCTGATCTGCCTTTTAAAAAAGGCGAGACCGTCTCTTATCGCGTTCAGTGGAAAGGGATACACATAGGTAGTGCCAAACTGATTTTTGGAGATGAGATTATCCTTCAAACCCATACCTTAAATTTTAGGGATGTAGAAAGGATTAAAGGGGATGCCGATTACTATCCATTGGAGGTGAGCCGCGATATTCGTCTCTTTGGTAGGTCAATCCAGATTTTAGAGAAATATGACCAGAAAAAGAGAAGTGTAGAGATTTTACGCAAGACTGCCGGAAGGACAAGCAGGCAAGTAATAACTTCTGATGCTAAAATCCACCATCCTATTTTGCTTATCTATTATTGCCGCAGTCAGGAGCTTAAATTAGGAGAATCATGGATGATTAATCTCCCCTTGGCGGGAAAATACAAAATGGAGGTTACTAAATTAGAAAAGATTAAGACGCCAGCTGGGAAATATCTTGCTTATCGTATTGAGAGTTTTCCCTCTGAGATTAAATTTTGGATAAGCGCTGATGAGAAAAGATTGCCGCTAAAGATAGAAAAGAACGATTCTTTTTTTACCCACTCTTCTTTTGTGATGACGGGATTTAAATGAAACTCTCTTTACTTCTTACCTTTATCGGCACGCAATTGGTTTTAGGACGCAAGGTTGCCATTCCTTTAGGGATTGCCAGGGGAATGGGTTTTTCTTTTGTGGTTATGCTCTCTTTTGGTTTAGACCTCCTTTTTGTTCCTTTAATTTATTTTATCTATGGGACGGCGGCCTCTCGGATCAAGTTTATTGGCAGGATAAAGAGATTGCTTATTATTAAACAAGGGAGAGGCGAACATAGCCAGGTTTTTAAGTGGTTCAGACGGCTGGGAAAGACAGGCGTAGCTTTAGCCCCGGCAATTCCTTTTACCGGCGGGATAAATCTGTCCATTCCCTTGGCGCATATGCTTAATCTGAAACCAAGGGATGGGTTTTTGCTTATTTCCCTCGGCAATTTTTTGGGTTGCATACTTATTGCCTTAGCCACAGAAGGAATAATTGCAATGTTTGTGTAGTTGGGAAAAAATTATAGTTCACAACCAATTTAACCGCAGCGATACTTCCACACCGGGTGTGGAAGTGGTTCACCCCGGTAAATCCCCGCCAAGGCGGGGAGCGGCAAAGCCGCTATTTAACGGGGTAAATTCATCCTATGCGAAATAAAATAACCCAAATCCGCTATTTCTTGGCCAGGTGATGCTGAAGGGTTGCCTTCTTAATTGTCCTTTTGCCGCGGCTAAGTTTATCAGGGATGGAAAGGCCTGTCGTCGGGAGCAGCCTAAACAGTGGAATTGGATGCATAAACGGTGGAAGGGCACTAATGTAAAATTAGCAATTAGCAATGCAAAATAGAAAAAGAGAACAAAAACAAAAAATTAGAAAGGAGATTTTGGAGAAGCTGAGAAATCAATCAGCGAAAGAGAGAGAAAAGAAGAGCGAGATAATAAAAAAGAAGGTGTTTGCTCTTACTCAATTTCAGAAGGCAAAGAGAATCGGTTTTTATGCCTCTAAGGAAGAGGAGGTAGATACCTGGGGAATAATGCGGGAGGTATTAATTGCTAAAAAGATTGCTTTGCCTTCTGTTAGGAA
>JAGGUG010000061.1 GCA_021158625.1 Candidatus Omnitrophota bacterium
AGGAGAAAGATGAATTATTTTTTAAATGAACAACAGTTGATGATTCAGGAGCTGGCGAGGCAGATTGCTAAAGAGAAGATTCAACCGATTGCCGCTGAGCTGGATAAAAGCGGTGAGTTCCCACATCAGATTATGAAGATTCTTGCTCAGAGCGACCTCTTTGGTATCTTTATTGAAGAGAAATACGGTGGCAGTGGCGGGGGAGTTCTGGACCTGGTTATTGCCACCGAAGAGTTGAGTAAAGCGTGTGGAGGAATTGCCGTGTGTTATGCCGCCAGCGCCCTGGGAACCTATCCAATAATCTTATTTGGCAACGAAGAACAGAAGAGAAAATACCTGCCTGATCTGGCAAGCGGTAAGAAATTAGCCGCTTTTGGTTTAACCGAAGCAAACGCCGGCTCCGATGCCGGAGCAATTGAAACCACTGCCAAAAAAGACGGCGATTTTTACATTCTCAACGGTACCAAGCATTTTATTACCAACGGAGAGATAGCGGACATCTATACTATAGTAGCAATGACTGATAAAACCAAAGGGAGTCGCGGGGCATCTGCCTTTATTGTAGAAAAGGGAACCCCGGGATTTAGTTTTGGCAAGAAAGAAGACAAGATGGGCATTCGCGCTTCGACCACTGCCGAATTAATCTTTAATAATTGCAGGATTCCCAAGGAAAATTTATTAGGGAAGGAGGGTTTTGGTTTTATTATTGCGATGAAAACATTTGATAAGTCTAGGCCGGGAGTAGCCGCCCAGGCATTGGGGATTGCTCAGGGAGCACTGGACTTGACCGTTGAGTATGCCCACGAGCGCATTCAATTTGGTAGGCCGATTTCTTCCTTCCAGGGGATTCAATTTATGCTTGCCGATATGGCTACCGAGATTGAAGCGGCACGCGCTCTAATCTATGCTGCTGCTCGCACGATTGACGCTGGGGAAAAGGATATCGCTAAAATTTCGGCGATGACCAAACTTTTTGCTTCAGATGTAGCGATGAAGGTAACTACGGATTGCGTGCAGATATTTGGTGGCTACGGTTATATGCGCGATTATCCGATTGAGAAGTTTATGCGTGATGCCAAAATTACCCAGATTTACGAAGGGACAAACCAGATTCAGAGAGATATCATCGCGGCAAATTTGATAAAAGAGAGTCTAAAGTCTAAGAATACTTGATTACACGATTAAACATCCCTGGCCTACTAAGGCAAGGATTGCAGGTATAATTATCAGCGACTTTTCTATCGCCGATAAAGGAATCACAGATTTCTCGCCAAATTTTTGACTTGTACCCGCCTGTGCCCCTAAGGGTAGATTGTTGTAATCTTTTTTTAATCGCTGTAATCATTATGCCGAACGCAGTGAGGCATAAAGATGAGAATCATTGTTTGCATAAAAGAGGTTCCTGATACCACCGATATAAAAATAAATCCGGAGACAAATACGCTGATTCGCGAGGGGGTAGAAAGCATCATCAACCCCTTTGATATGTATGCCTTGGAAGAGGGTATTCGTCTAAAGGAAAAATTTGGTGGCGAGGTTATTGCTTTGAGTATGGGGCCACCCCAGGCAGAGAGGTCTTTGCGGGAAGCGCTTTCTTTAGGGGTAGATGAGGCAATTTTGCTCTCGGACAGAGAATTCGCCGGAGCCGATACCCTGGCTACTTCTTATACTCTGGCTCAGGGAATCAAGAAAATAGGCGCTTATGACCTTATTATTTGCGGAAAACAAGCCGCTGATGGGGATACGGCCCAGGTAGGACCAGGGATATCTGTCCGCTTAGATATTCCCCAAATTACCTATGTAAGTGAAATTAAGGAGATTAACCTCGAAGAGAAGAAAATTAAGGCCCGCCGGATGAGTGAAGAGGGTTACGAGGTTATTCAGAGCAAGCTACCTTGTTTAATTACGGTGGTAAAAGAAATAAATGAACCACGTCTGCCTTCATTAAAAGGAAAAATGCGGGCTAAAAAGGCCGAGATAAGAGTATGGTCGGCAGAAGATATAGAAACAGACAAAGATAGAATTGGCTTGCAGGGTTCTCCTACCCAGGTAATTAAAATCTTCTTTCCTCCTCAGCACAAGGGAGGAGAGATTTTACAGGGAGATACTAAAGAGATAGTCGAGAAATTGGCGGGGATATTGAGAGAGATTTGAAATGCCCATCAAGATTTTAGAAGAAAAATGCACGGGTTGCGGTCGGTGTCTCAGCGTTTGTCCCTTTGGGGCAATAGAGCTTAAGGGCAAGTTAGCAGTTATAAAGGATAACTGCACGCTCTGCGGGGCCTGCGTAGATGTTTGTCCGTTCAAAGCAATTGTTCTAACCAAGGATAAGCCCTCTATTTCTTCCACTTATTCTCCTCAAGAGGCAAAAGGGGTATGGGTATTTGCCGAACAAGAAGGGGGAAATATCCATTCAGTGACTTACGAACTTTTAGGGAAGGGCAGAGAATTAGCCAACAAACTGCAAACAGAATTATGTGCGGTTTTATTAGGAAGTGAGATAGAAGGGAAAAGCGAAGAGTTAATTAAACGCGGGGCAGATAAGGTTTATTTAGCCGAAAGCGAGGAATTTTTAAATTACCGTTCCGATATCTATACTGATGCTCTGGTCGATTTAATCCGTGAATATAAGCCGGAGATAATCCTTGCTGGAGCAACCTCTGTAGGGCGGTCCCTAATTCCTCGTGTAGCCGCTACCTTGAGAACCGGTCTCACCGCTGACTGCACTGGTTTAGAGATTGAGACCGAGAAGAAGATTTTGCTACAAACCCGGCCGGCCTTTGGGGGAAATATTATGGCGACCATTATCTGCCCGGAACGGCGTCCCCAGATGGCTACTGTCCGGCACAAGGTTCTACCCGAAGCACAGATTAATAAAGAAAGAAAAGGAGAGGTAATTTCGGTACAACTAAAGAGAGACCTGATTTCCAATATTAAGATAGAAGATATAGTTAAAGAAGTAGATAAGACAGTGAAACTGACCGAGGCAGATATTATTGTCTCCGGGGGAAGGGGATTAGGGAAAAAAGAAAACTTCGCTTTGATAGAAGAACTTGCTTTGGTGTTAAAGGGGGCAGTGGGTGCCTCGCGGGCTACTGTAGATAGCGGTTGGATTCCTTATTCGCATCAAGTAGGTCAAACCGGAAAGACAGTTTGCCCAAAGGTATATATTGCCTGCGGAATCTCGGGGCAGATTCAACATTTGGTGGGAATGCAATCCTCTAAGATAATCATTGCGATTAATAAGGACCCAGAAGCGCCTATTTTTAAGGTTGCTACCTATGGAATTGTGGGGGATTTATTTGAAATTGTCCCGGCGTTGATTAAAAAACTAAAAAAGTAAAAGAACTCAATGCAAAATGCAAAATTAGCAACTAGAATGCAAAAAGGGAAATGCAAGATAAAAAAGCAGTTTTTGGGTTTCTATTGTTAGGGGACTTGCCCGCAAAGTATGAATTATTAATTGATAATTTTAAAATTTGCATTACGCCGAACGAGTGCCTGTCCGCCGAAGCCCGCAGGGCAAAGGCGGAGAGCGAGTGAGGAGGTATCGTGGCTTTACCGAAAAGAAGACACTCAAAAACAAGAAGGGACAAAAGAAGAGGACAACAAAAGATTTCTAAGCTTTCTCTAAGTGTTTGCCCAAGATGCGGGGCCTCTAAGATGCCTCATCGACCTTGTCCAAAGTGTGGCTATTATAAAGATAAACAGGTTTTAGAGATAAAGACCAAAGAGAAGAAAAAGCGTCGTTAGGAGGTCCAATCAGCTTAACGAAGTTATCAAGGTAAACCCGTGAGAAATCCTGTAATGTAAAGGCAGCTTCATAATTTAAAATTAGTAGATAAAATTACTATGGACATTTCTAAGGGGGACAAAAGATGATTATTGCTGTAGATGCAATGGGAGGAGATAAAGCGCCTTCTGTAGTTGTAGAGGGAGTGGTTCAAGCGGTAAAGGAATTCCCTGTAAAGGTTATTTTGGTAGGAGACGAGCAAAGGGTAAAAAAGGAACTCTCTTTATATACCTATCCTGCCGAGAGAATCTCCCTTGTTCATAGTCCAGAGGTTATTGATATGGTGGAAAGTTCGCTTTCCGCCTTAAAGAAGAAGAGTTCTTCCATTAGTATAGGTATTAACTTAATCAAAGAAGAGAAAGCCGATGCCTTTGTTAGTGCCGGCAATACCGTAGCAGTGGTGACAACAGCAACATTGAACCTGAAACTTTTACCTGGGATTGAACGAGCGGGGATTGCTATAGTCATTCCTACCCTAAAAAATTCTTGTTTGCTAATAGATGTAGGAGCAAATATCAATCCAAAACCTCTGCATCTATTCCAATATGCAGTAATGGCTAAGGTCTATTCTGAGCAGATTTTAGGCAAAACGAATCCCAAGATTGGTCTGCTTAATATTGGAGAGGAGGAGGGTAAAGGGACTAATTTTATTAAAGAGACATTTGATTTTCTCAAAGCCCAGCAGGGAATTAATTTTATTGGGTCCGTAGAAGGACGCGATGTGTTCAGTGGAGAGGTTGATTGTGTAATTTGTGACGGTTTTGTGGGGAATATTGTTCTGAAGGTGGCCGAGAGTTTGGGAGAAACAATAACCGAGATGTTAAAAAGAGAATTAAGTAAAAACGCCTTTACAAAATCAATCAGTTTTTTATTAAAGTCTTCCTTAAAAAATTTAAAAAAGAATTTGGACTATTCAGAATATGGAGGAGCCCCTTTATTGGGGACACAAAAAACTTGCATTATTGCTCACGGAGCCTCCTCAAGCAAGGCAATCAAAAATGCTATTCGAGTAGCCAAAGAATTTGTCGGTCACCAGATTAATAAGAACATCATTGAGGCAATTAAGGGTTGATGAATACCTTTCTTTATTCTGTTTTATGTCTCACTCTTTTAGGAGGTTTGGCTGGTTGGAGCCTGGCTTATGCTAACAAAAAATTCTGTTTAAAAACAGATAGTTTAGTAGAAAAGGTGCGCAAACTACTCCCGGGGGCAAATTGCGGTGCTTGTGGCTATAGCAGTTGCGATGCCTTTGCTGAGGCAGTGGCGCAAAAAAAAGCTCCCATTTCTGGTTGCGTAGTCGGAAAAGAGAGGGTTGCTCAGGCAATTGCTGAGGTGCTCTCCAACAAATAGAAGGTAGAATTATTTTTTATTTTTTTGTTTTTTCCTGTGTGTCGTATAATAAATATTATGTAAAATAGATAAAGCAAAAAATAACAGCCTATCAGGGCTGTAATCACTAATATATAAATAACTTAGACATCGCCTTTCTTCTCTTTGTGGATAACCTGTGAAACAAATTTCTCTTCCACCTTTTCTCCAAAATGTTTTAAAGCCGCTTGGGCGGCTGTTTGCTGAGCTCTTTTTATGCTTAAACCAGAACCTTCTCCGCAAACCTTATCTTTAATACTTACTTGAACTTTAAATTTCTTCCGATGTTCTTCACCTTCTACTGAAATAACCTCATAAACTGGTATCTCTTTAAATCTCTTTAAACTAAATTCCTGAAGAAATGACTTATAATCCTTTTGGTACTCTCCCTGTTCTATTGATTTAATCTCTTTACTGAAATGAAAATAAATAAATTTTGAGGCCGCTTTTATCCCTCTATCAAGATAAATTGCCCCAATTATTGCCTCATAGGCATCAGATAAACTAGAATCTCTTCTTTCCTCTTTGTCTCCCTCTTTTCCCCAGATGATATACTTCTCGAGGTTAATTTCACGCGCTTTTTTTAAGAGACGGAAAGCATTCACAAGATGCGACCTGAATTTGGTAAGTTCCCCCTCGCGATAGTCAGGATAACAGCGGTAAAGATAATCACTTATAACTAGGTCCAATATCGCATCTCCTAAGAATTCCAATCTCTCATTGTCTCTCCCTACGCTAAAGTCTACCCTTCGGAGCTTCAGCGGAATAGGGCTTCGCTGGCCAGCTCTGCCCAGGCTATCTGCTTGAGAGCCTTCTTCTATTGATGACTTATGCGTCAAAGCCTGAACAAGTAGATATTTACGCCGAAAACGATATCTGAGGGCTTTTTCCAATTCTTTTATCTTCTTTTTATCCACATTAAAACTCTGTTTAAAACTTCACCTGGGGTAATTGAGTAGCTTTTTCCTCTGCTTTAAAATAAGCAGCAGAAGAAAGGTTCTTTAGACTAGCAAAGAAACTCCCGGGGATTCTTCTTATATAAGCATTGAAGAGATTTACCGCTCTATTGTAGCGCATTCTTTCTACAGCAATTCTGTTTTCTGTCCCGGCTAATTCGTCCATTAATTGAGCAAAATTTTGATTGGCTTTCAAGTCCGGATAGTTTTCTACTATTAGCAATAATCGCGAAAGGGCTCCATCCAGATCTCGGGCAGCAGTAATCTTCTCCGAAATAGGTCTATTTTTAGAAATAGCCCCGGCTAATTTTGCCCGCGCATCAGCAACATACTTGAAGATTTCTTTTTCATGGACAGTGTAACCTTTTACCGTATTTACTAAATTAGGAATGAGGTCGTTGCGTCTCTGGAGTTGGTTTTCTACCTGTGACCATGCCTCCTTGACACTTTCATCCAGAGTAACTACTCTATTTACCCCGTTGATGAAAAACCCTACTAAAGCAATAATAACTCCTGCCGCAATTATTAATCCTTTTTTCATAATTCCCTCCCCTCAACCTATTATCTTAAACCTGCCGTAAAAATCCAATAAGAAATTTAGTTGTTTCAGACCCAAAATCCATATTTTCTCCTCTTTTGCTAAAATCTTTGCATCTATTTCGACCTCTTTTAAGGCAATTAAAAACCTGCGGGTAACTCTATGTTTATGATTAACCTTTTTGCATTTTTCTATAAATTCCTTAATTACCTTGGGGCTGACCCTCCTTTTTTCAATTTCTCCTATCCAATATCTATTCTTCTCTTGAGCTATTAAGGTTTGAAGTGACTCTACTCTAACACTGGCAAAATGAGGCAATTTATATTTTTTGTTATCTATCAGCAATATCTCATTTTGCCAGCATTTTAATAAATTCTTCACCCTTTCCAAAATATCGGTTTTAGTCTCTGAGGTAAAATCAGAGAATAATCTCTCTATTCTGTTTAAAAATTCCTTTTTTGCATACCCCAAATTAAAGCTTGGGTCTTCCCTTTTGAGTCGATAGCTGTTGTTCAACCAAAATTTTAATAAAGAATCCTCAAAACCGTAGAATAAGCCATTCTTATAGATGATATCCTTCTTTATAAGATGGAATAAGAATTTAGAAACATCTTTTCTTTTCTTGCCTGTCTTTTTTGATATTTCAGTAATCTTTTTGTTGCCCTCAGCTAAAGAAAACAAAATATAGATAAAATCATCAAAATACTGATTTTTTATGTTATTTATCCTTCTCAACAAAAGCTGATTTATTTGACCGTCTTCCAGAAAAAGCTCTTCATATAGACATCTTTGCAGTAAAGGAAAAGAGATATAACTTACTCTTTTTTCTTGAGCGACAAGCTTTATTCTCGCGCTAATTGCCGTTAAATAAGATGGATAGCCATTAGTAAAAGTAATCAAAAAATTTCTGCAGGCAGGCGAAATACTTATCCACTCATTTTTTTGTCTTAAGAATTCCCCAGCGGTCTTGAAATCAAATGGTTCTATTTTGACGACCTCGAAACTTCCCAGGAGGAGAGACAGCTTCTGAGATAGAATTTTCTGGGCCAAATTAACGGATGAACTTGTAAGGATATATAAAACATCCTTTTGAATTACTACTTCCTTTGCTAATATTAAGAAAGGAGAGGCAATTTTAAAATAACCTAAGCAATGAAATTCATCAAAGAATATTATGAGTTTTGCCCCGCTCTCCTGAGTCAACAGATAAGGTAATTTCAGAATTGAAGAATAAACAAGGTCATTTTTCTTATCTTTTAGACAATCTCTTATTTGAAGAATATCCCTTATTGTCTGGGGAATATATCTTTTAGCTTGTTGAATCAAAAAATCAAATTCAAAGTTCTCCTCCTTTGGGGTTTGCCATTTGGTTCTCAGAAAGTAAAAGAGGAGTTTTTTTATAAATTGCCTAGCAAAATAGTCAAAGGAATCTTCTTTTTTAAATTCCAGGTATATAGGAACGGTTCCCTCTTCAAAAGAGTAATTATTCAAAAACTGAAGCAAAAGAGATGTTTTGCCTGTTCCCTCTTTGCCGATTATAGCAATATTTTGGCGATATCTATTTTTAAAATTAGAGACTCTTTTGTCTAACAACTCCAGTATTTCTTTGTGAGCTAAAAAGATTTTCTTATTATCAGTAAACATCCTTTCAATCTGGGCAGGTAGGTGTCCAATCAGCTTTTAACTTGTGCCCCCAAGGGGCGTTGTAATCAGAAGCTGCTGATTTTTTCAGCAATCTTTTTAAGGAAGATAATAGAAAGGATTCATAGGATAAGAGTCCTTCCTAATTTCAAAATGAAGTTGAGGAGTAGAAACTCTCCCTGTGGAACCCACTTTAGCAATAACTGTTCCTTGTTTCACTTCATCACCTTGCTTAACTAAATTTTGAGAATTGTGAGCATAAACGGTCTGAAATTTATCAGAATGGTCAATAATAATCAACTTCCCGTATCCCTTCACATAATCGCTGCAAAAAGAAACCCTTCCACTTCTTGCCGCTACTATCTTTTCTCCCTGCCTGCCCCGAATATTTATTCCTTTTTGTTTTATATTATTCTTTTTTGTTCCATAGAATATGATTACCTTTCTTTTTAATGGCCAGATAAAACCCTGCTCTTTTTCTTTGCTAATGTCAATATTTATCACATTCTTGGCATAAGGAATAAATAACAACTGCCCCTTATTTATCTTATTTCTATCAGAGAGTTTATTTATTTCTACAATGTCTGAGATGGAAACCTTATAGGCACGGGAAATTCTCCATAAGGTTTCTCCTTTTTTGACGCAATGATAGACCCCTGATATTTTTGGCCTGGACGGCAAAGGAGGATAAGCGATAGTGGCGCAAGCGGTGAGAAAAAGTAGAGAGCAGAGAGTAGCAAAAAAAAGTAGAGAGTAGAGAGTAGAGAGTAGAGAGAGTTTATTGTTGAGGAATATATTCATTGTTTTTTCAGGTCCTTCGCCCCGATAAATCGGGGCTCAGGATCACCCAGCACTTTTACAAAAGTGCTGGGTGGAGCGGGATACGGGAATCGAACCCGCGCATCCAGCTTGGGAAGCTGGCACTCTACCGACTGAGTTAATCCCGCATGCCAAAATTCTGCTTTGCAGAATTTTGGAAATTCCAAATCACAATATTCAAATCCCAAATAAATTCCAATATTCAATGACCGAATGACCGAAACACTACTTGAAAGTATTCTTTTTTATTTTCTGTTTGGGGCATTGGAATTTCGGTCATTGGTGCTTATTTGTTATTTGGTGCTTGTAATTTGTGATTTCTTGCATCTGCCTTTGCCAAATCGCTAAGTAATTTCTTAAATGTCCGAGTAGTTGTTTTGGGGTCGCTTGCCTCGGTTATTGCCGAGCAAATGGCAACGCCTTCTACGCCGGCCTTAAGGACTTGTTTGATATTATTTAGGTTTATGCCCCCGATGGCTATAAGAGGAATTTTAACCTTTTTTTTAATCTGAGAAATTAGATTTAGACCAATAGGAGAGAGATTTGGTTTTGTAGGCGAATGAAATATAGGTCCAATACTAATATAGTCTGCAGTCTCTTTTGTTGCTTTTAGCGCCTCTTTGAGACTATGGGTAGATTTCCCAATGAGTTTTTGGGGAGCGATTTTTCTGGCAGATTCAATCGGTAGGTCGTCTTGACCTAAATGTACACCCTCGGCATCTATAGCCAGGGCAATATCCAGGCGGTTATTGATAATAAGAGGAATTTTAGACTTGCAAGTAAGTTTTTTTATTTTCGTAGCTATACTCAGGAATTCTTTATCACTTTTATTTGCTACCCTTAATTGAATAACATCTGCTCCCCCTTTTATTATATCCCTGGTGAGGCACAAAATTTCTTCTTCCTTGTGAAAAGATAGATAAGAAATAAGCACATACAACTTAAATTTTTCCCAAGACCTTTTTTTCAATTTTATATATCTTAAATCTAATCTCTTGAATCTGTTTAGAACTCAAGGGATTTAAGAATTGAGAGAACTCTTCTAAACAGCGTAAAGCCTCTTTTGTGCGTCCAAAATTAGCAATTAGTATCTCTTGCCAATTCCGTTTCAAAGCTTCTTTAGTCTCTCTCCCCACATCCGCATCAACATCCCTTGCTTGTAGAAGTTGCTGATAGGGAAAGCTTTTTTTAAGCAAAAATAGAGAATGTCGCAGGTTTTTGAAATCTTCACTTAATTCTTTATTATTAAGAATAAAACGGCTTATGTCTTCGCATACCCTTAATCCCTCTGCTGCCCGATTAAAATTAGCATCGATAAGCCGGTAGACATTCTTCTCTTCATCCATATAAGTATTTAAAGACGCCCTATTTTTTCAATAATCAAACTTGTCGATTTTCCCTCTACAAGGGGAATAAGGACCGTTTTTCCTCCATAAGATTCTACAAAATCACTTCCCACCACCTCTTCCTTTTTCCAATCTCCACCTTTGACTAAAACATCTGGTTTTATCTCTTTTATCAGATTTAAAGGGGTTTCTTCTTCAAATATAGTAACAAAGTCAACAAACTCCAGCGCTGCCAAAATTTCTGCTCTTTCATTTTGAGGAATTATTGGTCGTCCCTGCCCCTTTATTTTCTTCACTGAAGCATCGTTATTTAAGCCAATAATTAAGGCATCGCCTTTATTCTTCGCTTCCCTCAAATAATTGATATGCCCAATATGCAGAATATCAAAACAGCCATTAGTAAAAACTATCTTTTTCCCTTCCCTTTTTAGCTCTTCAACTATCTCTTTCAATTCTTCTATTTCCTTAATTTTTTTATTGGACATTAAACTTTACCCGCGTTAGAAAGTCCCGTCCTGCGTGGG
>JAGGUG010000116.1 GCA_021158625.1 Candidatus Omnitrophota bacterium
AAGCATTGTAAAGCTTTTTACTTTCTACCTGTTTGCTCAGAATATCTAAACTGCGAAGTAAAGGTATACCGGCATTCAGAAGGGTGGATAGCTGTCGGCTGAATAAAATAAGGTCATCGGTCTTTACTGCTGAATGAAACTTCCTCGCCCTGGCTTTCTTAGAAGGGGCTACTTTATCAGTAGCAGAGTTTACAGAAACGACTAGTAAACCCTGCACCTGTAATTTATTAATTACCTCATCTTCGCTAAAGGCATCCAGCACTCCCTGGATGAGTTCACCATCTTTATTGCGCGCAGTGTAGCTAAACTTGGACACCCAACCTCCTCACTTCGTTCGTCAGAAATCCCAAATTCCAAGCACCAAATTACAATAATCAATGACCAATTAGGATATCAGACTATCAGAAAATCAGAATGGAGAACATCAGATTATCAAAACATTAGGAAAACATTCAAAATAACCTGATATTCTAGTGTTCTGATAACCTTCCCACCGATACCCTGATTACCTGATAAGCTATTCCTTTGGTCGTTGAGATTTCGGTTCACCCTGTTAAATAATTTCGTCAGAGGCGAAATTGCCACGAAGTGGCATTTAACAGGGTCAATTGGAATTTATTTGTGATTTGGAATTTTATTCTATCTCGTCCCCGTAACCGCAAGCACCTCTTCAAGACTGGTTATTCCTTCGCGGACTTTCCGGAATCCGCTTTCTTGCAGGGTCATCATCCCATTTTTTTGGGCAACTTCTTTGATTATATTATCAGGTTTTCCCTGGGAAATCAACTGTCTTAATTCATCATTTATGGACATCATCTCGTGAATGGCAATCCTTCCTTTATACCCGGTAAAATGACACTTCTTGCAACCCTTTGCCCGATAGATTTTTTCTCCATTTGTAAGTCCAACTTTTTCTCTCTCTTCAGCAGTAGGTTCGTAAGCTTCTTTACACTCCGGGCAAAGGCGGCGAACTAAACGCTGGGCGACGACCAATAAGAGAGAGGCGGATATCAAAAACGGCTCTACGCCAATATCAATAAGGCGCGAAATAGCCCCTGGCGCATCATTGGTATGCAGAGTGCTAAACACAAGGTGTCCGGTAAGGGCGGCCTGGATACAAATCTCGGCGGTTTCTAAATCACGCACCTCTCCGACCATCATCACATCCGGGTCCTGTCTCAGAAACGCCCGCAGACCCGAAGCAAAGGTCAGGCCAATACCGGGTTTTACCTGCACCTGATTTATCCCAGGTAGATGATATTCAACCGGGTCCTCAACAGTAGTAAGATTCTTATGGGGAGAGTTAATCTGATTCAAGGCGGCATATAAAGTAGTGGTCTTGCCACTGCCGGTAGGCCCGGTTAAGAAAATAAGTCCATAGGGTTGATTAATGGCATTAGTGAATTTCTCTAAATCATCGGGCTCAAAACCCAATTGTTTCAAATCCAGAGGGATTCTTGCTTTATCTAAGATTCGGATAACTACTTTCTCCCCATTAACTGTGGGCACGGTAGAGACACGGGTATCAATCCTTCTTCCCTTGACCGTCATTGAAAAACCGCCGTCCTGGGGAAGGCGCCTTTCGGCAATATCCAATTTTGAAAGAATCTTTATCCGCGAGACCATTGCCGGCAGCAAACTCTCATCGGGAGGAGAAATCTTATATAAAGCACCATCTATACGATAACGAATGCTCATTCCTTCTTCCAGGGGCTCGATGTGAATATCACTTGCTCGCTCTTCAATTGCTTGTTGAATAAGCAAATTCACCAGACGAATTACCGGCGCCTCCTCGGCCTTCTTGACTAATTCATTTAAATCCAGTTCCTCCTTTTTTTTGACTTTCTCACCGGTTTTGCGGGTCTGGGCAATTATTTCCTGAAGCAAATCCTTCTTTCCGTAAAAGTCGTCGAGCGCCTGCTCAATATCCTTGCGCGAAGCAATCACTGGATTTATCTCACACTTGGTTATTCGACGCAGATTATCCTGAACAACCAAATCCAGAGGGTCGGCAAAGGCAACGGTTAGAGAATTAAGGTGTTTGGAGAGAGGAATCAAACAGTATTCACGGGCAACCTCTTCAGGAACAAGTTTATCTAACTCCTGGTGTGGGTCGGGTTTTAATAAGCCCTTGGTCAAAGAAGCATAAGGGATATTCAGTTGCTTGCCCAGGGCCTCAACAATATCCGCTTCTTTTACAAAGCCTAACTTAACCAATATATTTCCTAACTGCCCCCCGTTTTTCCTTTGCTCCTCTAATGCCTGATTTAATTGTTCCTTGCTGATTAGATTAGCCGTAATCAGTATTTCACCCAATTTGTGATAAAAAGGCACAGCCTCCTCCTCACTCGCTACGCTCGCTCGTCGTCAGAAATCCCAAATTCCAAGCACCAAATAACAAACAAGCACCAAATTCCAATATTCAATGACCAAAACAATTAATTAGATTTTTTGTTTCGGCCATTGGAGTTTCGGTTCACCCTGTTAAATAATTTCGCCAGAGGCGAAATTGCCACGAAGTGGCATTTAACAGGGTCAATTGTGATTTGTTTGTGATTTGGGATTTGGAATTTTAGTTCACCACAATCGGCTCCAGCTCCAAAATCTCTTCTTCCTTTTCTGGGAATTCTTTGCTTATTTCTTCGCTTATTTCTTCTTGCGGCAGAGCAGGCGTTGGTTCCTCCCAGTATCGGATAATGTGGGGGGTGATAAAGATAACAATTTCAGTTTGTTCTTTTTCTCTGTCGTCGTATTTAAATAAATTACCGAGCAAAGGAATATCGCCAAAAAAACGAACCTTCTTTTTTGAGCTTACATCCTTATGAGAGAGCAAACCGCCAATAATCACTGTATGCCCATCTTTTACTAATACCTTTGTACTAACCTTGCGTTGATATTTATCTTTATACTTACTACTGATACTGGAAGGCTCTGGTCTGCTTACTTCAGGTTCAAGCTCTAAAGTAATCTCCCCTTGTGGGTTAACATGAGGGGTAACGGTCAGTTTTGTGCCAATGTCCATTCGTTCAATCTCCTCACCTGTAACATGCCCTTCCTCATCACGAGTAGTGAACACTGCTACCACCATATCAGCAGTAATATCAATCACGGCCTTTTCATTATCCAGGACACAAACCTTGGGTTTTGCCAGATATTTGGTGCGTTTATCTGTCAAAAGGAGATTTAATACGGCTTGTGCATCGGTAGCCTTTAATGTAGCCGCGGGAAACTTTGCAATACTTCTGAAGAGATTATAATCAGGAATCTTCATAGTTAAATCTATATTCTGCCAATCTATTCCCAACTTGTCAGTCAATCCGGCCACGGTCTCCAGAATCTCGGCCTCAATCATTACCTGTGGAGTGGGAGTATCAATCTCCTTAATAGTCTTTTCAATCCGGGCAAAGTTTGGCGGGATGTCAGTAACAATCAGGGAATTCGTCCGGCCATAGCAAATTACCTTTCCGTGCTCGGTGAGAATATTCTCAATCACCTCCTGCATATCGTGCCCCCCTTCTTCACCATCGCCATCCTCCTCGTCTTCTTCCTCTACCTGGGCATAATTAAGAGTAAACACCTTGGTAATTGTTTCTATCTCGGGTTCGGCGGTCTGTTTGACGATAAAGATATTGCTGCCAGGCGCCTGTTCATAGGTCAGGTTATTACCTTTAAGAATGGTATTCAGAGCGTCTTCTACAGAGACCTTGTCCAGATATAAAGTAATCTTGCTATCCTTGATACTCTCGCCGGCAATAAAATTCAAGCCTGACTGCTGGGAAAAAATCTTAAGCACATCCTTCATATTGGCGTCCTGAAAATCCATTGAGATAGTAGGCATTTCCTCTTCTTTAGCCGTAACTTCTTTACTAACCTCTTCTGGTTTCCCCAAAATAACTTCGGTGCGACTCACCTGAGGTTCTTCCCCAGGAAAAATTTCTTGCTCTCTGCTAACATCCCCTGGGATAGCCTCTTTTTGTTTTTCCACCCACTGCTTATACCTCTCCATCCCTTCGCCTTTTTCTAACTGCTTAATATCCTGAGCAAAAACAGCAAAAGGCAAAGAGCAAAGGGCAAAAATAAAGAAAAGAATGAAAGAAAATTTTCTCATTAGAACCTCCGTTAATGATTAATTAACCTAATGTTTTATAATTCAACGATCTATTTCTTTGGTCTAATCGTGAACACCTTTCCTTGATATATCAGAATTACGCCTTCTTTTCTTATCTCCAAAACCTCTGCTCCCGAGATTTTATCTCCCTTTTTCACCACTTGATTGTTGATAATTGCTCGTGGCTCGTAACCCCATGTCCAACCCTGCAGACTCATTTGCGGCAAAGTAATCTCTGTCTCTGCTGGTTCTGGCATCACTTCTTTATCCAGAATGTCTAAAGGGCTATGAAAAGGGTCCCTCTTAATAGGTTGATACTCAACAGTAGGATAATCAATCTTTTTTTCTGCCTCGGCATAGACCCGAGAGAAACCTATAAATATAAAAATTAACAGCAAAGGAAAAATACCAAGTTTTTCTATTTGCAGTTTTTTTAACATAATCGCTGGAATCTGATTCTAATCTGGGTAATCAAAGTATGAAATTTATCTTATATTTACCCTGTTAAACAGTTGCGAAGCAAATTTAACAGGGTGAACCCCGTTAAATAATTCGCCTACGGCGAATTCCGCCTTTGGCGGATTTAACGGGGCGAACAAAATAAACTTACAGTTAAATTTGCTCTCACCTTTATCGCATCGGAAGAACCTATCTTGCCCTCTTCTTTTTTTAAATTCATTTCCTCTACCAAAATAAATTGGCGAGAACTTTCTAATTTAGAAATGAACTCTCCCAATTGATTATAGGTAGCCTTCGCTTCAAGGACTAAAGGTAATTTTTGATAATAATCCTCCCTTTGAAATAGTCCGGGTTTAATCGAGATAATCTCTATACCACTCTCATCGGCTAATTTAGTAATTTGATTAATAAAATAAGAGGCATTTTTATTCTTGGAGAGGCGCAACCTTCGTCTCTGAATATCCTTCCGGTACTTGCTCACTTGCTTTAATAATTTATTTCTCTCTTCCTCTTTTTTCTGAATAGATTCTATCACGCTTATCTTTTCTTTCGTTGGTTGATAGATAAATTTCACTCCTACGATTGTGACAAATAAAATTACGCCAATAGAAACTATTACCGTTTTTAATTTATAGCCGGTTATTTTTGATTTATACTTTATCTTTCTCATCGCATATTTATTTCAAAATTAGTGATTCTCTGGCCCCGCTCTTCGCTTTCAGTAATAGGCCCCATTTCTGGGTCTTTTTTAAAACCTTGTTTTAAGAGCTCATTTTTGCCTATAGTAGAAACCAAATTAGTAATTGTTTCTGTTTCTTTTTGTTTATCTCCCCAGAATACTGATCCTCTTAAATTTAAACTTGGAGGATTTTCTTTCCAACTAATTTCTTTAAACCACAGATTATCGGGCAAAATTTTATTTAACTCATTTAACTTTGGGGTTAAAAATATTCTTCCATCAATCAGCTCTTTTAAAACAGACTCTTCTCTTCTTAAGTTTTTCTTTTTTAATCTCAATTGGGAAATATCTAAATTTCTTATCTCGGCAGATACCTTTGGACGCTTTCTTCTTGTTTTCTCTAATTCATTCTTTGCTGTTTTTATTTGCCCCTGGGTAATAAAAAAAATGCCGCCGAGAATCAAAACTGTCAGCACCCCCTCCGCAATCAACGTCTTTACAAAATTTTTCTTCTCGGCCGCTATTTTCTTAATGAGCTCTTCCTGCTGCCATAAATTTATCTCCAAACTTGATTTTGTTATTCCCTTTAAAGCCAATCCAGCCGCAAAACAAAATTTTAGCCCCAAACCCTCGGCATTAACAAACCCCTTTGCCACTTCTCCTAATTCAACATCTATCTTAAAATTTTCTTTAAAACTCTCTACTAATTTTGGTTCTATCTCTTCATCGCTGCAAAGAATTATTTTGTCTATCTTTTCTTGCTTCAGCTTTTTCTCATAATAATTAAAAGAAAACCTTATCTCCTGCAATAAATTATCAAAAGAGGATTTCTCTTTTTCGTCGGGGGTTATTTTAATATCACGTACAAAATAAAAGATATTATTTTTTAATATATTAACATTGGCGCTATCTCCGATAATGTTCACAATTACCGTTGACTCCTGAGGATTTATCTGCTTATTTAACTGCAGAATTCTATCTGCTGAAGAAGAAACTGGTTCTAAAACAAGCACTTTCAAGCCTATTTGGGATAGGTCAGAAATTATTTTTTGCACCTCTTTTTTTTGGGCAGCGGCAAAAACTACCTCCATTCTTTTTTCTTCTTCCTTCTTAACTACCTGAAAATCAAAAAACATATCCTCAATGTTGAAAGGAATGTGTCTCTTCGCTTCAAATTTTATAGCTGACTTCCATTCCTGCTCGGGAATGAGTGGCATCTGAAAATATCTAAGCAAGGCACTCTCTAAAGGAAGATTAACGATCACCTCTTCTATCTTGAGGTTGCTTTTACGGATTGCCCTTTTTACAGCTTGGGAAATTGTACTATCCTCAGTGACCTCTTGGCGGACAAAACCAACAAGTTTAGGACCTGCCGGAGTTCTTTTCAGTTGCATTAAGTCAATAAATTTGCGACCAATATACAAACCGGTTATTTTATCTCCCGACTTTCTGCTTCCTAAAATTCTCCCGCCCGGTTTAATAGCCCTCGGCTTGTGAGGTAGGTGGATTTTTTTAGTAATGATAAGGAATTTTGAAAGTATAGGTTTCATTATCAGCAGCGGGTATTATCGTGATTTGAATTCCCGCATCTGGAGTTTTGCATTGCCCAGAACTATCTGTGCAATACTTAAATTCTAAACTATTAATCTGAGGAACAATGATTTGATCGCTCCAAGAAGTAGACCAACCTCCACTATATATCTGTGTGCTCTTTTTGATATCCGTACCATCAAGCCAATATCTGTATCGCTTATCATCTTTATCGAGTCCGTTTTCATCTAGATCTATATAATCAGTAAAAAGTCCACTACTGGCTATATCTCCATCAGAGGGTGATGCCCCAAATGTTGCACTTATATCTATCCCCCTTCCCTTTGGCCTGCTCCTGCTTACCTCTCTCACTCCCTCTACAATATACTCCATTGCCAGATTTACCTTATGCTGATTAACTGCCTGCGCGGCTGTATTGGTAAAACTCTTTTGGCCGGCTATAAACATAGTAATTATTCCTAAAAAGACCACCCCAACAATTACTCCGGCAACAAGGAGTTCGACGAGGGTAAGGGCTCTTTCAGGCTTTATGTTCACCCCGTTAAATAGTCCGCCGCAGGCGGAATTTAACGGGGCAAGTGCTTCAAGCTGCAGACTTTTCAGAAAATGGGTTTGCATTTTAATAAGTTACTGTAGCAGTAATTTCATATTCATAATCAAGAGGATTGCTTCCTCCATTTTTGACTATTTCTTCTATCTTAATATTCTCTTTTGGTGCTAAACCTTCCCATGCTTTCCAACTTGCATCTCCCGTGTTAACAATAACATCATCAACGGCGTATATTGGCTTACCCTTCTGCATCTCATACACCGCCTTTTGAATCCCTCCCAGAGCAAAATGGTAAGCCCTTTCTTTATCTACGGACTTTTCTTTGACGAGCTTATAATGGTTATAAGATAAACTGATAATCCCGGCGCTGACAACTGCCAAGATAACCGCAATCACTATTGCAGCAACTAATTCTAATCCACCTTTGTTGTTTTTTATCATCTTTAATAAGCACACAACTTATTACGGAACATAGTGAACGTAAGTTGCTGGGCGCATTTCCGCCGTTCAAGGCTTTAGCGGATGAGTTTCATTTATCTCTCTGTCCAGTTAACTGTAAATTTAATAGGTTTATAGCAATATTCTATGTAAGCTCCCACTTCACCGGCCGCCTTTGTAACACATATTCCTTTTTTATCATCTGTCCAATCAACCTCTGTTCCGCTTGCATCAAGTTCATCTATCTGCCAACCTTCCCCTGGTAAACTGCCATAGGAGCCAGTAGCATCAACAAGCCCTTCATAATCCTTTACCGCCTCCCAATGCTCTGCAAAATTATATTCTTTCCCGGTAACCTCCTTCAATATCTTTGTCCGCGCATCATTCAAGGCAACAATCTTATCCCCGGCCTTATAGGTTGTCTTTTTAGCCACCACAAATACCCCCAGCATCCCTACGGCAATAATTCCTACAATCACCGAGGCAACTAATACTTCTACTAAGGTCATTCCTCTTTTATTTTTCATAGCTATTCTCCCTTTCAAAAATTTTTCTATCCACCTCAATCCCTTTTATCTCTAATTCCTCAATAAAAGTAGGGAGAAAACCAGTGGGCTCAAAAGACCCAATGACCTTTCTATTTTTATCAATTCCCTTTTGTCTAAAAATAAAAATATCCTCCAAAACAATATTACCATTCTCTTTAATACCTGTCAACTCTGAAACGCAAATAACTTTACGCGAACCATCGGGCATCCGCGAGGTCTGAATTATCAAGTCCACTGCCGCCGCAATCTGCTGGCGGATAGCCCGCACCGGCAGATCCATCCCGCTCATCAGTACCAATGTTTCCAGACGCGATAGAACATCGCGGGTAGAATTTGCATGAACGGTAGTGAGTGAACCATCGTGGCCGGTGTTCATCGCCTGGAGCATATCCAAGGTCTCTCCACCCCGACACTCTCCAATGATAATCCTATCCGGACGCATCCTTAAACTATTCCTTAAAAGATCGCGCAGGGTAATCGCTCCCTTTCCCTCAATATTGGGCATCCGCGCCTCTAAAGCCCCCCAGTGCTGTTGGCTTAACCGTAATTCTGCAGAATCCTCAATGGTAATAATCCTTTCTCCCTCGGGAATAAAAGAGGAAAAGACATTCAGGAGAGTCGTCTTGCCCGAACCTGTCCCGCCAGAAATAATAATGTTCTTTCTGCCTACCACGCAGGCCCTAAAGAAATCGCCCATCTCCTTAGTGAACGAACCAAGGGCAATAAAGTCCTCAGCGGAAAGCCGCTTATGCGAAAACTTACGGATGGTAAGCATCGGGCCCTTTAGAGATAAGGGAGAAATTATAGCATTGACCCGGGAGCCATCGGCAAGGCGGGCATCGACCATTGGGATACTCTCGTCAATCCTCCTCCCTAAAGGAGCAACAATCCGCTCAATAATATGCAAAATCTGCTCATTGTTAATAAACTTTTTATTGGTGAGCTCTAACTTTCCCTCTCGCTCAATATAAATCTGGTCTTTGTTATTTACCATTATCTCTGTAATTTCCGGGTCTTTTAACAAATCCTCTAATGGACCTAATCCCAGGGACTCATCGGCAATCTCTTTCACTAATCTCTGGCAGAGTTCGCGGGGATAGCCCGTCCTCTCCTCGGCTAAAAGATGAGTAATAAGCCGCTCTGTTTTATCGCGCAATCTCTTTGCCTTTGCCGAATCGCCTGCTTCTCCCACTAAACTGGATTTGGAAAAAAGGTCTAATTTCTCTAAGTCCAATTTCTCAATCAGACGATTATGAATTTTCTCTTTTAGTTCTCTTATCTCTTCGCTGTCAGCGAGTGAAGGCTGTTTAGGCAAGATTTTTTCTAGGCTTCTCCCCATATCCTCCATTGTCAGGATATTTGCTAAATCTCTGATTGCTTCACTCACCGGGTCACTGCTCTCATCAACAACAACAGGAATCCCGCGATTAACAGACAGTCCCACCGCCCTGCCACTACTGGGAATATTAGCAATTATCTCAGCGGGTAAAACCTTCCTTATTTCAGAAAATCTAACCGCTCCTATACTCTCTGCGCGGTTGACTACCACTTTGAGCATCTCAAGAGGAAGATATAAAGCCTCAATTGCTTGGATTGCCTTATTGGTCTGCTTAATAGAAAGAATATCAGGGGTGGTAACCAAAAGAATCAGATTTGCCTGCTCAAAAATAGCGGTTAACTTCTCACTAAATTTCTTCTCGGCGTCAATTATTACATAGTCATACTTCTCGGCAAGGAGAGACAAAAACTTTTTCAAAAACTGAGGTTTAATTAACTTGCCTTGTTTGGGCTGAGAAACTGCGGAGAGAATATCTACACCTGAGGAATGGTGAACCCTGCATTTCCCTAAAATGCTGCTGTTTAACTCTTCAATGACAGAGATAACATCAGCTATTGTTTTAGAAATAGTGATATTCAGCATCTTTGCCACATCGCCGCCAAATTGAAGGTCCAAATCTATCAAGGCTACTCTTCTTCGCTGTTGAGATAAACAAACAGCTAAATTCGTAGCAATAAGTGTACTTCCTACTCCGCCTTTGGTGCTAAAGATGACAATTGTTTTGGACATCTTCCAGGCTTCAGGCTGCAGGCTTCAGGTTTTGCTTGCAGCTTGTGGCTTGAGGCTTGCAGCCTCCAGTTTTAATCTCTCCTCAACCTTTTCAACTCCCTCTTCTCTTTTTTCTCCCATCTCTTTTGGCATAGAATGATATACTTCTGGGCTTTTTTGTAATCGAGCTCAGACGGTGAGACCTTTTCAAACTCTTTTATTGCCAATTCGTATTCTCCAAGCTGATAGTATTTCTTTCCCTTGTTAAAATAATCCGGCTTTCTCTTCTCTATTTTATCTAACAACTTTGAAACTTCTCTTTCTTTCTCTATTTTCTCCTCAGCGGCAATGGGATATGCTCTCTTATAGGTTATAGGAATTTCAACGCTCAATCTTTTTCTTTCTATTCCTTTTGGAAAAGGTAAATAAGGAGAACCTTTTTTAACTGCATCAACAAGAGCATTATTAAATAGAGAAAACTGAGAGGCTTCTTTAACTCTTATTTCATCTACACTACCGTCAGAAAGAATACAGATGCTTAAGACAGCAGTAGCTTCTTTTATATTCTCATCGCTTTTTACTTCTGGCAGATAAGCAGATGCCTCTCTGATTTGCTCTTGAAGGCGAGGAATATATTTAGCAAGGATCCTTTTCTCTATTTTCCTCTTTCTTTCTAATT
>JAGGUG010000065.1 GCA_021158625.1 Candidatus Omnitrophota bacterium
AACAATTACTAAATCACCTTGATTTAGGCCTTCTCTAATTTCTACAAGGTTATCCTGAATAACTCCAATTTTTAAGAAAACTTTTTTTGCCTTATCATTTTCAACTTTAAAACAATAGTAACTGCCTATGCCAGGCATTCTTAATAATCCATCTAATGGAATAGTTAAGGTCTTGCGCGCACCAACAAAAACCCTGATGCGGGCAAACATACCCGGAATAAGGAGATGGTCGGGGTTCGGAATAGTTATTTCCGCGCTTGCTGTGCGGCTCTGAGGACTAACCAGTGCACTTAACTTAGAAAGTTTGCCTGTAAATTCTCTGTCTGGATAGGCATCTACTGTTATTTCGGCTACCTGGCTTAAATTTATCTTTGGGTAATCAACTTCTGGAATCTCAATCTTTATTTCAACCTCATCTATATCTGCAATAACAGCAATAGGTATCTGTGGACTCACGCTATCCCCCTCATCAAAATAGGTTTTTGCCACAATTCCAGAAATAGGCGCCTCCACTGGTGCAGGTTCAAATTTAAAGCCGGTAACATCTCTATCTATTAATGCAATCGCATCCTCCTTTTTTATAGACTCACCTTCCTGGACCCTGTATTCAATCAATTTTCCTGTAACCTTAGGGAAAACTTTAACCTGGTCTTTCCCCTCTATATCACCGGTGAACTTCAAGATTTCCTGTAACTCTCTTTTCTGGACGCGAGTTACCTCTACCGGGATATTAGCCTTCTTTACCTCGGCAGTTTCTTTGCTACAACCTGTTAAGATTGAAATTCCAAGCACCAAGCACCAAACTACAAACAATCTCCAATGACCTCCGAAGAAAAACCTTCCGCTCCCTACGAAGCAGGCAAAATTCCCCTGACTGAAACTAATCTGTTCTGAATCTTGAAAATTGGAATTTGTTTGTGATTGTGATTTGTGATTTTTTAGCATTTTACTCCTCTCCTTTTCCCACAACATACCCCAACTTAGCCTTGGCTACCATAAAATCATAAAGGCTCTGGGCGAAATTCACTTGAGCCGTTGATAAGGCAACCCGGGCATCTAATAAGTCTAATTGCGAAGCTTGCCCTAAAGCATACCTGTGCTTTATAATTTGATAAGCCTCTCTTGCCCGTTTTACATTTTCTTTTTGAGATTCCACAGTGCTTTTTGCCGACTCTAAATCTAAAACTGCATTCTCTACTTCTACCTTTACAGAATCCTTTAATTTTTTTCTTAAGATACTCAACTTCCTTTGCTTTGCTCTTGCCTCCTTCACTCTCGCATAAGTCAAAAAACCATCAAAAATAGGCATACTCACAGAGATAGTTGCCACCCAGTAATCATCGTAGGCTTCTCTACCCACAGAAAATGCTTCCTTTTGATTGGCGAAATCGGTAAAGTTAAGGCTTATCTGCGGCAGATACCCAGAAAAAGCAGCCTTTACCTGGGCTTTTGCGGCCTTTTCCTGTAAGGCTATCTCTTTTAAGGCGGGCCTTTTCTCCAAGGCAAGATTCACCTCTCTGTTTAAATCAACCTCTTCAGGAGTAAATTCAAACCCTCCTTTTATTCTGATTTCTCGTGAGGGGTCAATCCCTAATAGAACTTTTAAAAGGTTATAAGAGGTCTTTAAGAAATTCTCTGCTTTTATAAGTTGAGGTTTGATATTGGCTACTTCCACTTCATTCCTTAAGAGGTCATAATGAGAAGCCTCTCCCTTTTTATAGCGCTCTTTGGTTATGGAGAGATTCTCTTCGGCTAACTCTAAAATTTCCTTTCTGATCCTTACAAACTCTTTGGCCAATATAATATTGTAAAAGGATTGTTTTGTGCTATATATAATCTTATTTTTCAACTCCTTGCTACCTTCTTGCGTTGCTTTTAAGGCTTTACCTGCTGAATCTATTGTATTTGCCACTCTTCCGCCAGAAAAAAGAATCTGATTAACGGAGAAACTATAACCGCGGTTGTCTTCGTAGGTAATAAAGGGGTGGTCTTCATAACAGAGATAATTTGCACTTGCACTTATATATGGAAAAGCTTCTGACCAGGCCTGTCTGAGTCGGGCAGAAGCCGCTTTTATCTCTTCTTTTTTAGAAAGGATATCGTAGTTATTCTTTAAGGCAATCTCTATTGCCTCTTTCTCCGTTAAAACTATAGCATCATCTTGAGAAGCATTAGCAAGGCAAGGAAAACCTGAAATTAAAAATAAAAAAGCAAAAACATATATCTTACTCATAATCTTTTCTTCTCTTTTTATCTTTAATTACCCCGGTAAAGAATATTTTTAAAACAATAGGCACTCTATCCTGTAATCTGTATTTTCTCTCTTCAACCTGCCACATATAAATTAAGCCATTAAGCATACTGGCATATACACTAATAAGACTATCCATATCCATATCTTTAATCAAACCCTGTTCTATACCTGATTTAAAAGTTCGCTTTATCCTTTTAACATTTCCATAATAATGCTCAAAATAACGCTTAGCGATTCTTTTTTGAAAGCTGCTCTGTTCATGGATTAAAATTCCTATCAGGTTTCTATTCTTCTCAAAAAAGGATAAATAGGCTTTGATTGCGTTTTCTATTTTTTTCAAGGGGTCATCTGTCTTCTCAACTTCTATTAGAATTGAGTCCTTCAGTTTGTCTAACCCTCTATCTACTACTGAAAGAAAAAGCTCTTTCTTATTTTTAAAATACCGATAAATCGTACCTTTACCTAAATTTGCTCTCTTTGCTATCTCATCTGTATTTGCCTTAGCAAATCCCTCTTTAGAGAAAATAAGGCTTGCTACATCTAATATCTGATTTTTTCTTCTCTCAACAAGTGTCTTTATCTTCTTTGTGTTTTTTGTTCTCATCTCAAGTACTCCTTTAGCGGACTGACCAGTCTGTCTATTTTAAATATACATCAAATTCTCAAACTTGTCAAGGAAATTGTATAACAAAAAACCTTCGCCTTTTGAGCGAAGGTTTTCCACCGTTAAAAAGCCCTGCCCCCTTCCTCCTTATAGGAGCAATAGAGAAGTTATCCCTAAATTGCACCTTTCTAACGGGGTTTACTTAGCGCATACATATATAGCCCAAATCCCATTATTTCTTTCTTGCCGATATTACTACAAAACCACCTTCACCAAAACCTCTTCTGGGTTTTTCAATTGAATCTATCTTATCCGGAAATTTAAACACTGTTTGATAATAAGAAAAGCGGCTAAATCCTGTCGCTTTGAGTAAATCCGTTAATTCTTTGACATCAAAAAAATTCGCCTGTTTATAAAATACACTTTCCTTGCTTTGATAATGCTTGCCTAAAAAACTATTCTTATCCACTATACCCAGTATAACTTTTCCGTCTTGCTTTAAAACCCTTTTTGTCTCTCTTAGAACCTTTTGGGGGTCCTGGGTAAAACATATAGTAATAATAATTGCTACATAATCAAAAGTGGCATCTCTAAATGGCAAACGCTCGCCACGACCCAATCTTACATCTATACCTCTTTTCTGAGCAACCTCAATCATCTTTTTTGATGGGTCAATGCCAGTTGTAATGCCTAAAGGTGCGGCGAACCTTCCTGTGCCTACGCCAATTTCTAAACCTCTGCCTCCTTTAGGTAAAACCTTTTTAACAGCCTCCAACTCTGATAAATAAGCAAATTTATTCTCTTCATACCAGGCATCGTATCTCTTATAATATCTATCAAATATACCTTTCACCCCGTTAGAAATCTTCTCCTTCTTTAAATTATTAAATTCAGACATATATTTTAACCCTCCATTGAGATAACAATTCAAACGCCGGTAAAATTTCTAACGGGCCTCATAAATCCAGATTACCCAGCCAGCCATCGTAGAACCTTTTCAGATGTTCGTAGAGTTGCCTATCCATTGTGTTTCTCTTCACATCTTTTTCCTTAAAAGAATACTTGTAACCTGCGCAGTAAACCATAAGAACATCCCTGGCATGGTTTATCTTCTTGCTCATCTCTTCGCACTCTTTTTTCTTTTCACCTTTACATTTATCCGGATGATACTTTAAAGCAAGCCTCCGGTGAGCATCCTTTATCTCCTCGAGAGATGCATATTCATCCAAACCGAACAACTTCCGTGCCTTATCAACTTGTTCAAAATCCAGCATATTTAACTCCTGGTTTAACCTCGGAAAAGATACCCAGCCTAAAAACAGGTAGGGCAAGTCCCTGTAGGGCAACTTGACCCGGAAGAATTAGACTTACTACCAGAGCCTCCCACACTAAATGCTCCCAAGGTCCTTTCAATATTCTTGCTATTGCATTTGACGCATTTAAGCTCTGTCTTCCGGGAAGTCATCCCTATCAGCAAATCAAACTTCTCTCCACAGTCCTTACAAACATAACTATATATAGGCATAGTTTAGACCTCCTTTCCTTCCTCGCGAAGCGAGAGCCGACGAGTGCGCGAGCGAAGCGAGCAAGCGAGGAGGATAGCCCCGACGGAAGCGTCGGGGCGCTGTTCCATTTTCCTTTTCGCCGTAAGGCGAAGGGTTTCTCCTCGCGAAGCGAGAGCCGAAGCCCCGAAACTTCGGGACGCTTTTTGTTTTTCTTCCTTTCCAATGAATTATTCTACCACGGTATTCTGTGCAGCTAAAACCAAAGGATACATTGTCGGAGCGCTGGTTAAATAAGGATGGGTAGCCATCTGCAGCGTTTCCAGCTCGGTCAGAGAAATCCTTTTTTGGATAGCTACACCGATAATATTTATCAGTTCCCCGCAAGACATCCCACCGGATACCTGGCCGCCCAATATAATCCCTGACTGCTTGGAAAAAATCAACTTAACCTTAATTCTACTCACCTGGGGCATTGCTCGCGGGTGTTTATCTATCCCCTCTGCCTCGCCGCTTACAATTTCAAAACCCTCTCTCCTGGCGCTCTTTTCGGTTAGCCCCGCCGAACCAAGCACCAAACCGCTGACATAGGTTGAAAAGATAGCAATAGTACCCTTGTTTTCGCGCACCACCTTTAATTGGTAAAGATTTGCCCCGGCAATCCTTGCTTCGGCAGTAGCCGTAGAGGCAAGCATTACCGGAGCATCTTTGCGGGTAAAGAAATCCCTTTTCCCCACGCAATCGCCGACCGCAAAGATATCAGAATCAATTGTGCGCATATACTCATCAGCCCAGATGCCCTTGCCCTTTCCTAAAGTCAGGCCTGCTTCCTGGGCTAACTTCGTATTCGGGACTGCTCCAATTCCTAAAATGACGCAATCTACGGCTAGGCTCTCGCCGGTTGACAATCGGACTTCCTCAACATTCTCCTTTCCCAATAACTCCTCTACGCGCACACCGGTCAATATTTGCACTCCTTGAGATTTCAATTTTTCTTCTACCTGCGCCGAAAACTCGGGGTCAAAGGAGTTTGCCAATAGATTAGGAAGCATCTCTACTAAATATATTTTCTTTCTGCCATTAGAAATCTTAGAGAGTTCATCAGCAAATTCCACCCCAATAAATCCTCCGCCTAATACCAGAATATTCTCAACATCTTGAATCTCGGCGAGCATCTTTTTAAGATAGGTAAGGTCCTTATAAACAGCATAGACATTTTTTTTGTTTATCCCCGGTATAGGTGGAAAAATAGGGAGAGACCCGATAGCTAAAATTAACTTTTCATAAGTGTAGGTATCACCATTCCTTGTGCGCACTAACTTCTCCCTGCGTTCTATCTTTACTGCCTCGTCAATAACTACCTCAATCTTGTTCTTTAAAAGAGGCCCCTCGCCCATTGCGTTTTCTTCAGGGGTTCTCAAAGAGGCAAGCATATAAGGAATGCCACAAGGAATAACCCCTTTTTGGACACTTTTAAGCATCAAGATTTTCTTTTCGGGATAATATTTGCGGGCAGTGATTGCACTTACGCTACCGGCCGGCCCTCCGCCGATTACTAAGATATCTACTTTTTTTTGCATTTTTTTCTCCTTCAAAAGGTTATCAACGCCAATTTAAGAACGCCACTCATTCGCAGTATTTACACCATTATCACAACCCAGATTTTGGAAATCAAACCTCAATTATCCTTCCCGCTCCCCCTTCAATGTATTCTTCAGGATATAAATTCCTAAGTTCTGCTTTGTGTTGAGTGCAGTGAGTAGGACAGATTAACTTCAAGTCCTTGAATAGTTCAAACTCACTGAATCCGTGTAATCCTCCAATTATTCCATATATTTCGCCAAATTTTCCTGCCGCATCTAAGATATAACCCATATAAGGATGAGAACAACCAGCAATTATAACTATTCCTTTTTCGGTCTTAACTATCATACTCTGCTCTATTCCCTCCAGCTCTCCAGTAGAAAATACATTCTCATGAATCTTAATGGCTTCGGAGACCCTTATCACTTCTCTACCCTTTACACCCCGAAAAGAGGTGGGGATGTAGAGTTTAGCCTTTTGATTAACATTTAAAAACTCAGAGAGCCCTCCAGTATGGTCAAAATGAGAGTGAGAAATAAAAACCTCATCAATCGAAACCGGGTCTATCTTTAGTTTTTCCATATTATTAAGTAAAATCCTTCCATTGGTTCCCGTATCGAACAAAATCTCGGGAGTATTCTCTATCTCTACTAATGCTGAAAAACCCCAATCGGGTTGGAGGTCTTCTCTATAAGCGGTATTATCATAAATAATAGTAACTCTCATAAAGGCTCACCTCCCGTTAACATTCAAAAACAAAATTTTTCTATAATTTTCTACTTTCTGTAATCCTTTTGCCTTAATAACCTATCCACAATAAAACAAAACCAATCCCTAAACCTATTACAAGATTAAATACCTTTATCAGTAGTGAATCCTTTATACTATAAGACAAAAGCGGCAGCATTCCATGACCATCTTGAACAATAGAACTGGCCAGAAGCACAGAAAAGGGAATTAATCCTTGAACAAACATAGTCACAAACAAGAGGTGAGGACCGGACTCCGGAATTATACCTACCAGGCCGGCAATCAAAAGCACCCAAAACATATGCGCCTTTACAAAGGCCTCCAAATTCCAAAATCTTAAACCGATATTCACCACAACAAGGGTCCCAAATGTCCACAGAAAAACTCTCCATAAGTGCTTCTTAATAATATGTTGCCAGATGTGTTCTTCCAGATAGTGGTCTGGGACAGTGAAGATTATAAAAGTGGCTACGAGAGTGAGCGAAATTAAGGTAATCCTTATCCAGTTCCACTCGCGAGGGCCAATAATTCCAGCAACAAACCCGTAAAATGCAGTAACTAAAAATACTATAAGCAAAAATCTCACAAAAGACATCTTTTTAAGGCGATTAATCACCTCCTTAAAATTAAGAGAGCGACACTCCTCTTGAGGATGAATTATAGAAAGCGAACACTCCTTGCAGGGTTTTATCTTAAAGAAAGCGGCTACTTTATCGGAAATATAGGCAAAAATAATCCCCAGAATAAACAATATGCCAAATAGCAACAAAGCCTTTTTAGGCATCATAGCCAGCATTACAAATGCCTCATCGCCAGAGGTAGCAATCATACCCCCGATAATTGCTCCAAAGGAGATAAGACCATGGACATAAAAAGAAACATTCATAAACGCCCCCAGACACCCCGGGGTTGAACCTAAAAAGGAGGCCACAAAATATTGCCTGAACAATCCCCCTTTTATAGCCCTGTTCGCTTTACCCTTGGTTAATACATTAAGGTAGTCAACTAACATCATCATCACAAACACAAACACGGCTATCATTAAAGCATGTTTTAAATTATCTATTAATATTCCCATCATCATAACCTCTTTTGCCAAATATAACCGTTCCCAATCTTACCATATTAGCCCCTTCTTCAATTGCCACCTTGTAAGAATTGGACATCCCCATAGAAAGATATCTTAAATCCCCATTAGAAATCTCTTTCTGCAACTTCTCAAAAATATCCTTTGTTTTCCGGAAATAAACTCGTGAATCTTCCGGGTTGCCTACCCGTGGGCCCATTGTCATTAGCCCCTCTAACCTTAAATATCTTAAGCCGCTCATATATTCAGCTAATTTTTTAACGATTTCATAATTCGGCTCAACCCCGGCCTTTGTTATCTCAGAGCCAATATTTACTTCTATAAAAACAGATATTACTCTATTTAAATTCTGAGCCCTCTTATTTACCGCTTCTGCAAGTTCAGGAGAATCAATTGTTTGAATGCAGTCAAATACCCTTAAAGCCTTGTTTATCTTATTCTTCTGCAAGCTACCAATCATATGCCACTTGAGTCTTTTCGCCTCTTCGCCAAGACTCTCGTACATTCTCTCTGCCTCCTGGACATAGTTTTCTCCGATAATTTCCCCCCCGGCATCAATCACTTCCTCTATTTCTTCCTTTGTCCTCATCTTAGCCGCCAGGACTATCTTCACATATCCCGGAATCTCCTTTCTAATCTGCAAATAATTTTCTTTTATGCCCATTTTTCCTCAAAAAGGGAATGGCGCCTATGGTAAGCTTAATATCCTCGCTTCCGGCTTCGGAAAAGATTATAGTAGCCCGATAACTTCGCCCAGAAACTAAAAGGCTTATTTGTATCGGAGTTTGTAACCTTTATCCTTTTCAGTTCATAGACATCTCTATTGAGTTTAGCAAAGCCCCGGTTAGTAGTGCATGCCCCTTTGTAGCCTGCCTGTTTGACTATTTTCTTAATATGCTTGGTAAACCCTCCTGTAGGATAACAAAAGTAGTCAATAGTTAAACCTATTTTATCCTCAATAAACTCTTTACACCCTTTTATCTCATCCTGTAAAGCACCTTTTTCTTCCACCGAGGGTAAATAGGTATGGCTTTTGGTATGCCCGCCAAAGAATATATTATACCTGGACATCTCCCGAACCTCATCCCAGGACATAAAATCCCTATCATTGCCTATGCGATTAGAAATAAGGAATATCGTTGCCGGAAAACCGTATTTTTTAAGCACGGGATAAGCATAGGTATAATTGTCCTTGTAACCGTCATCTATTGTAATGACTACGGAATTGTGGGCAAATTTTCTTCCCGATTTTATCCCCTCTACCAGTTCATCCAACGAAATCACATTATAATTCCTATCTTCAAGGTATTCCATCTGCTGCTCGAAGGTTTCCGGATGGACAAAAAGTGTGCTTTCATTATATCCAAACCGGTGATACATAAGGATGGGAACTGCATATCTTGGGGAAAGCCAGAGAAAATAAAAAGCAGTTAAAATAATAAAAAGAACTGCCAGAACAATAACAAATTTTTTAACTCTCTTCACTTTTTAATCACGGCTGGTTCTTTAAAGAATCAGCAAAGGACATTCTATTCTTAAAAGTAGAGATTGAATAAACTTATTGAAATTGGCTATTCCCTTCTGTTCCTCCCTGCTTATTACCACTAAATCAACATTGAACTGCCCCGATGCCTTTATAAGTTCTCCTTCTAAAACACCCTCCCGCTGAATAAGGTTTATCATTATGCCCCGGTCCTTGCTTCTTTCTTCTATATAATAGAGATACATCCAGCCGTCTTCTTCTAAATCCACGCTCACTTCGGCTTCGCGCTTTCCCAATTTAGCAGAGAGATGCCGCATCATCGCAAAATCAATGACATTAAGGGCGATTATATCTGCCTTCATCTTCTCTGCGAGATCAAGCACCTTATCTATCAGCTCATCCTGTGCCTTTATACTGAAAACCAAAAACAGTATTTTTTTATTCATAGCGAACCCCTATCCTTGATTTTATCTTTCTGTTCCTGAATAACTCCTCTCTTTCTGTTTCTTCAAGAACAGCTTCAATATAGGATATTATATGAGTATACTGGGGGATATGAAAATTTTCTAATGCCCTTAACCGCTTTTGGGTCTTCATAAGTTCCTGCCCGAGCCTAAACAAGGAAAAACTCACTTCTACATATCGCAAAAGAAGAGGAACTAACTCTTTGAGAGAAATTAGAAACTCATCAAACTCCTTGCAGGATAAAGAGGGAGCTTCGAAGTTTATTTTTAACTCCTCGGAAAGGCTTAAATGGGGAATATGAATTCCCATTACGCTCTTTTCTACGGATTTTATCTGCGGGAAATCCGGCCTTTGCAAAAGGAGTATCTTTAGTCTCTCTCTGCCCATTCTCTGGACGCCTTCCGAGAATTTAGCATAGGTTAGTTTTAAACTTCTATTCAGATTCTCCTTCAAGTCCTTTATCTCGAAACCAATCCTCAGAAGCTCCTGAATCAAAACCTCCCGTTTGTGGTCAAGAAGGTTATAACCGTCTTTTATCAGTTTTATCTCCTGCTTAAGACGCAGAAGGTTTGCCTTCGTGGGGAGCGAACTGTATTCTATCATTCCTTAGGATAATATTCCTCAATCTCCTCTTTTGTCAATCTGTTAAGTTCCTTTTTGGGTAAGGCTTTTAGAATCTGCCATCCCCGCTTGAGAGTTTCCTCAATAGCACGCGATTCTCGGAAATCCTGATTTATAAATTCTTCCTCAAAGACACGCCCAAAGTCAAGATAACTTTTATCAATAGGGCCCAACTCCTCCTCGCCAATAATAGAAGCAAGGCTTGCCACATCCTTTGAACGGGCATAAGCCGAATAAAGCTGAGAGGACAAATTCACATGGTCCTTTCTTGTCTTGCCTTCACCAATGCCGTCTTTCATAAGGCGCGACAGTGAAGGAAGAATATCTACCGGGGGATAAATTCCTCTCTGATGAAGGGCTAAAGAGAGGACAATCTGCCCTTCGGTAATGTAGCCTGTTAAATCGGGAATAGGGTGGGTAATATCCATATTGGGCATAGTTAAAACAGGAATCTGGGTAATAGAACCGCTCTTGCCTTTAATCCTCCCGGTTCTTTCATATATAGAAGCGAGATCCGTATACATATATCCGGGATAACCTTTTCGGGAAGGCAACTCCTGCCGAAAGCTGGAAATCTCTCTTAACGACTGACAATAATTGGACATATCCGTAAGAATAACCAGAACATGCATCCCTTTATCAAAAGCAAGATACTCTGCCAGAGTAAGCGCGAGCCGCGGGGTTAACACCCTTTCCTCCGGAGGGTCTTCGGCAAGGTTAAGAAACATAACGCTTTTCAAAACCTGCTCTGAGCAGCGGAAACTCTCCATAAAAAAGTGCGCCTCTTCCTTTTTAAGTCCGATACCTCCTAAAATCACGGCAAACGATTCTTCAGCCTCAAGAATCTTAGCCTGTCTCAATATCTGAGCAGCAACCCTATTATGAGGAAGACCCGCTCCCGAAAATACCGCTATCTTCTGCCCTCTCGTTATTGAATTCAATCCGTCAATAGCACTTATCCCTGTCTGAATAAATTCTTCAGGGTATTCACGCACAGTAGGATTTATGGCAAAACCGTTCACATTGCGGCTCTCTCCTTTATATACCCGGGGTCCTCCATCAAGGGGTTCTCCTTTGCCGTCAAAAATTCTCCCTAACATATCCTCTGAAACAGTAAACAAAAATGGCTTTCCTAAAAATCGCAAGCCTGTGCCCCGGGAAGAAAGGTTCTTTGTCCCGCCAAATACCTGAATAAAACAAAGCTCTTTGGTCAACCTCAAAACCTTACCCAAACGCACTTCTCCCTGAGCAAGGCTAACCTCAACCATCTCCCCCAGTCCTATGCCCCGGGATGCCTCTACAATTACTATCGGACCCTCAATACTCTGAACACCTAAAACATTTCTTTCACTCATATTCCCTTCTGATGTAATCGAACTGCTTATCTATTCTTTCCCTCAAATCCTCAAAACCCTTCCGGTCATCATTGGCAATTTCAGATTTTGCCCGAAAGATGTCTTCGCATACAGGCAATTCGGTAACTTTAGTTACCGGGATTTTTTTCGCAAGCAGGTCTTTAGCTTTTTTATAAAAATATAATATAGTTTCCATCAAAGCGAGCTGTTTTGCCGCTGTGCAGAATGAATCGTTCTTATCAAAAGCAAACTGCTGCAGAAAACCCTCCTTTATAAGCCGGGCACAAAATAGGGTAAGTTTCTGGATATCCGGCAAAGGGTCTTCTCCTATAAGCCGGACAATCTTTTGGAGATTTTCGTCCTCCTGCAAAACTACCATTGCCTCTTTTCTCAAAATGCTCCACTTGACTTTTGAATCCTGAGAATCCCACCATTCTTCTATATCCTCCAAGAATTCAGAATAACTCTGAATCCAGTTTACCGCCGGGAAATGCCTCTTTGAGGAAAGCTCTTTATCTAAAGCCCAGAATACACTAACAAACCTTTTGGAATGTACGGTTACCGGCTCGGAAAAATCTCCTCCGGGCGGAGAAACTGCCCCCACAACAGATATAGAACCCTCCCGTCCGGGAACGACCTCAAACCTTCCCGCTCGTTCGTAAAAACTGGCGAGCATCGAAGAAAGGTAAGCCGGAAAGCCTTCTTCAGCAGGAAGTTCTTCCAATCTCCCGGAGATTTCTCTTAAAGCCTCTGCCCAGCGGGATGTAGAATCGGCCATCAAAGCAACATCATAACCCATATCCCGGAAATATTCGGCAATGGTAATCCCGGTATAAATAGATGCCTCCCGGGCAGTAACAGGCATATTAGAGGTATTGGCAATGAGCACCGTTCTTTCCATAAGCGGCCTCTTGGTCCGGGGGTCTAAAAGCTTGGGGAACTCCTTTAATACCTGGGTCATCTCATTTCCCCTCTCTCCGCAACCAATATAAACTATAACCTCGGCATCTGACCATTTTGCCAGCTGGTGCTGGAGGACAGTCTTTCCTGCTCCAAACCCTCCGGGAATTATAGCCGAACCACCTTTAGCCAAAGGAAAGAAAAAATCAAGCACTCTCTGTCCGGTAATAAGCGGCTGAGAAGGCTTAAGATATTTTGAAACCGGGCGTTTCTTTCTAACCGGCCAGAATGAAGACATCTTGATTTCAGATTCCTTTCGGTTGTTCTTCACCCTAACTATAACCTCATCCACGCTATACTCACCACAGGGAGCAATAAAAACAACTTTGCCTTCAATGTTATAAGGGCATAAAATTTTGTGCTTCAAAATAGCCGTTTCCTGAATCTCTCCTATAATATCCAGCCCTTTTATAGATTGCCCCTTTTCAAGAGCAGGCGAAAACCTCCACTTCCTTCTTCCATCTAAAGTTCGGACACTCTGGCCCTTCTCAATAAATAGAGAACCCTCTTGCAATTTTTTAAGAGGCCGACCTAATCCGTCAAATACCCCCCCAATTAATCCTGGACCAAGCTCAATAGAAAGAGGAACCCCCTTCGCCTCTACATCCTCATAGACCTTAAGACCCTCAGTATCTTCATATACCTGAACAGTAGCAATATCCTTTCTCAACCTGATAACCTCTCCCAGGAGTTTCTCTTTACCGACATAGACTATTTCTCCAATAAAGGAATCCTGCATACCCTGAGCTTTTATTACCGGCCCGTTTATTTCGATAATCTTTTGTTTGTTATCTTGCATCCTAACCCAACCTTTCTAATATCTTTTTTTTAAACTCTGCATTAAACCGCTCAAACCTTCTTTTGAAAGTATTATCAAAAAACTCGCCTGAAGAACTTGACCTAACAACTACTCCTCCATAAGAATTTAAAGAACCATCTATTTCCATATTTTCAAAACCATTAACCTTTTCCCTTATAAAACTTACGACCTCATCGTAGTGCTCTTTTAAAAAAGTTTCATCTCTTTTATTTATTAGGATATGCGCCTTTTTTAAATTAAGCGTGGTCACCGCCTCCCGAATAAGACTTTTTAAAGACTGCTGTAAAACATCCCTATCCAGGGTGTTGAGAGCCTGCTTTGCTTCCTGCAATAAACCCTGAGCAAGGCTGTCTTTAAAGTTCTCTTCCTTTAACCTGAACTCCAGAATCATCGCCGCTTTTAAAGAATTCCTCTTCGCCTTAATTTCACAATCTATCCTCTCTTTCCCCTTTAAAAGAAGCTGGTCGTGTTTTTCCTTAGCAATCACAAACTCCCTTTCCTTTATTCTCCTCGCTCTTTCTATAGTCTTTTTTATAAGAGCCTCGGCCCGTTCACGGATATTCTTCTTTAATTCGTTCATATCTTTATTCCCGAAACTGCCTGAAGTAGTTTTTTAACATCAAATTCTTCCTCAACTTCACCGCTAAGAGAAGGCAGTTCGAGAATCACCGCCTTAGGGGATTTAATCTTCATCTCTTCAATATCCTGCTTAAGCTCCTCATAAAATGTATAGGAAATAAGAAGGAGATAGCCCTTATCGAGATGTTTCTCAAGGATAGGGACAACTTCCTCTTTATCCTTAATCTCAAGAGTATCTACCCCCATAAAAGAAAATACCTCGCAGAATTCTTTTTCTCCCAGAACTAAAATCTGCATTAAATCCTTCCTAATATTATAATAGAAACTATCAAGCCGTAAATAGCAATACCTTCGGCAAGCCCCACATATATCAACGACTTACCCATCAGCTGAGGCTCCTCACTCACCGCACCCATCGCTGCACTCCCCACACCGGAAACGGCGATGCCTGCAGCAATAGAAGAAAAACCAACGGCTAAAGCCGCGGCCATAAAACCCCAGCCTGCATTAGTGGTGGCTCTCTGGACACCCTCTGCTTGAGCATAGACATCTGCCGAAAAGAGCAATATCCCTCCTAAAATAAACAACCCCAAAGCACATACCACCAATAAAACATTGGTCTTTCTAAAAATTTTCAACAACGCCATTTGATACCTCCTTTCCTTGCTCGCGAAGCGAGAGCCTGAGCGAAGCGAAGGATAGAAATGGACGAAGTCCATTTCGCTTTTATTTACTTCCTTTCCTTTCTCGCGAAGCGAGAGCCGAAGCTCTTTTGCCGGAAGTGTCCGAAGTTTCGCTTCGGACAAAACCTTCGGACGAGACTTCGATTGCTGTCCGAAGTTTCGCTTCGGACAGTCTAAACAGTCTAATTCCTTTCTCTTAACGGTTTAAATTCCCTCCCCTGGGAGGAGAAAAACTTTGAGAAGAATTCATAAAACTCCAATCTTAGCGCCTGAATAAAAACTATCAAGCCTTCAAAAAGAATCACTCCGATGTTCCCCTCTATAACAACGCTTTCCTTAAATCCCGGCAAACTTCCCAGATTATAGGCTACAAGATACACACAGCCTCCCAGTGCCGCATGAGCCAAGCCAAAAGCAGCTACCCTTACAAAAGAGATAGTATTTGTAACCAGACCAAGGACTATCTCTACCGGGCTGAATATTACTTCCACCATATCAGAATCGTTTCTCCTGCCCCAAATTCCCCCTAATATTATAGCAATCAAAGGGATAAGCAAAATAACAAAAACCCAACCTAAAGAAATCTTTAAAGCATTGTACCTCAATGAGGCAACAATAAGGTATAAAGCTAACCAGTAAAAAATCACACTCAGCATCCCCCATTGGGAAAATAAGGCTTCCCTTATCTTTTTATTCTTCAGGTTTTGAAAGATATTCATAACAATGCCCAGGGTAATCATCATTATACCAAAACAAATACCAATAAGCAAAAACCTTTGCGGATTAGCCTTCGGACTAAACCATAATGGTTTAAAAACATCTTCCCTGCCGAAACAAGAACCGAAGACTATTCCGAAGAGTGCCCCTGATATACCGCAGGAGATAAGAACCCTCGCGGCATCTTTCAACCTCTTTAAAAACCCCAGACACAGCCCCATTACTGCCAAACTCAAGCCATGGCCTAAATCAGCAAACATCATCCCGAACATCACGATAAAACTCAACGCCATAAATATCGTAGGGTCAAAATTCCGGTAAGCAGGTAGCCCGTAAAACTTAAGAATCTGCTCAAAGGGCTTAAACAATCTATGCCCCAGATAAGAAGGAACACTTCTAAAATCAAACCCTTTCTTTATTAAACTCTCGGCTGATTCTTTCTCCATATGCACTAAGCCATCGAATTCTTTAAGTTTAGCCTCTAACGCCTTTATTTTATTCTGGGGCACCCACCCGGTAACTATATAACCTGCACGGGATGAAAAGAAGCAATTCATCGCCTGGTATATCCTTTCATTTTCCTCAAGAAGCAATAAAGCATAGGTGAGCTTTACTTGATACTGCTTTCTTATATCTCTCAACCGCTGCCGACATTCCACAGATTCCTCTCTCAACTGCCATATATTAAGCTCTACATTCTCTATACTTTCTTTTATACTGCTGGATTCGAAATCTAAAAAAACTTCTTTGAATTTAACGCTTTTTAAAATACTCAAAAGACGGGTTTCACTATCTTTCAAAGAGAGAGAGAATATAAACACATTGCCTAAATACCTTTTCTCTACCTCTATAAAGATGCTATCAGAGTTGTAAGACTCGAGATTCTTTGCGGATTCCTCAGGCGCAATCCCTACTTTTACGCTAATATTCTCCGACCCCTTAAAATGCCTCAACTCTAATCCCTTCTCTCTGATTAACTCCAGAATTGTGGAATAGACATTAAGTTCATCTATTTTTTTCTGATTTTCTTCTATCTTGGTACTAAGTCTTTGAACATCTGAAATTATCGGGCCATAATCCCGCTGAATCTCATCTATAACCGCCGTAGATATCTTTGGTGGGAATATATCCTTTTTATTCTGCTTTATATTAAGCAGGCTTAAGGTTTCTTTAATCGACTCTTTTAACTCTCTGCTCTTTTCAATAAAACCGCTATTATCCAGCAAAGAAAGGCCACTTTCTCGGGGGATAAAATTGTCTGCTCTTTCAACCTCAATAAACCCGAAATCGTAGAGCACCTGAGAAAGCTTATCTAGGGAGTCCTTGAGGGCAAACATCCTCACCATATGCATTTTTTGGGGGAAAAACATGATTTTATTTAAGAGTACTGTTTATGATAAATATCATTTTCTCAATAATATATCTCTGGCTTAAATAAAAAACCAAATAAGGATGCAGGCTGAAAACATTCCCTCCCCGTTTTCTTAAAAACCGGCTGTAAAAGATATTTCTTAGGTCTTCCTCAAAATTCGAGGACAACTCCGCCTTAAATTTTAAAAAAATAGGATTTTTCTCAACAAGATAAAGCCCTTCTTTTAAAGAGGGAGCATTCAGCACCTCAGAAAAAAAATCTTTATCAAAAAACGGAGAGAGGGAGAAGCTGCTGATTATTTCCTCCAAATCTCTCTCCTGGAAAAATTTAAGCCTTAAAGCATATATCAGCGATCTAACGGCGATAAAATATTGAATTAAAAGAGAGGAGGTTCTATCTATTTTTAACGATTCCTTTTGCAGTAATTTAAGATATTCCCTGTCCAGGCAGATATCAAAATGATAGATATCTTTATAGAAATTTAGGTCTTTAAGCGCCTTTATAAAAATATCCCTTGTCCAGGGTTCTCTTTTGAGATATCTCTCCAAATCTTCAATCTCCTCAAAAGAATCGGGAGCCCGGTTTTTAAAAACAAGATAGGGATACCCCCAATAAAACATATCGGATGAGACATCCTTTTTCAGCTTTATCCGCCGCATTAAAAGCTTTAGGTTCAAAATATCAAACTCCAAAAGCAGGGCTTTTAACACTCCACTGACAGATACATCTAAGAACCTCAACAGTTTAACTGTCTTCTTAAGGTGGGAGACATACAACGCTCTCTCCAGATAATCGGTCCTATCCTGAGGGGGATAATCCTCTTCCAGATATTTTCTTAACGACTCTTTTAAAAAAGCGGCATCTTTCTCTTTAAACTGCTCTATGTCGCTTTCTTTAAGAGACCTCCTTCTTAGCCCCCCTAAAACGCCGCAGGCAGCGGAATAATCAAGAATCATTGTTTCTCAAGCCTCACTCCCCGTTATCCTTTTAACTATGTAATCCTTCAATTCCTGCTTACACTCACTCAATCTTTCTCTAATATCCTTCTTTTTTTTATCAAATTCCTTAATAAAATCTTGTCTCAATTCTTCCATCTCCTCTTTAAGTTCGGACTCCCTCTGCTTTTTGTATAAAGCAATTTCCTCATCGACAGCCTCAATAATTTTATCAGCCTCTTTACCTGCCTTCTCAATCATCTCTTGAGAACGCCTCTGAGCATCTTCAATCTCTTCCGAAAGTTCCCTATCCAGTTTTAAGATATCTTCAATGCCAGCCATTATCTTCTCCGCTCCCTCCTTATTTCATATATAGAATAATAAATAATCGCTCCCAGGATTAATACCCTGAATGCAGTATATATTATACCTAGCCACAAATCACTTTCCATAAATTATACTATTTTATTGTGATTCCCTCAAATCTCTTATATAAGGATTGAAGAAATGATGTAGTAATGAAAGAGTAACTACACTCGCTATTACTGCAACTGCTATATAAAAAGAGAATCCGCTTACGGCAACCCCTAAAGCAGTACCGGAAGCCGGAGGGTGTTCAGTCTCTGTAACTACCATCAAAAAAATAGAAGCCCCAACGGCTAAAGAATAAGTAAAAAGCGACAGCAACAATGAAGAATGTGGTACTAATGCACCTAAAGAACCACAAAGGAGTCCCACAAGATGCCCGCCAATAAGTCTTCTCGGCTGAGCAGTGATATTCTTAGGAAGAGCAAATGCGATAAATACACTGGAAGCTATAGACGCTATTATTATAGGCTGTTTATGGATATTAAAAAATAAGAGAACTATAAATATAGAAATCGTGGCGAAAATGCTCTGGAATACATAATCCTTCCAATAGTGCTTAAATTTCCTATCTATTCTAAACATTGGCTTCTGAAATCTCAATTATTGTATCATACTTCCTGGAGAAACTTCTCTATCAGGACTCAGCAAGACTGGCCTTCCTCCCTCTACAGCCGCCAGTAGCATACCCTGGCTTTCAATACCCCTTATCCTTCTCGGCTCAAGATTCACCAAAACAGGTATCTCCCGCTCTATTAATTCCTCAGGATTGTAATAGCCGGCAATTCCTGCTACTATTTGCCTTTTTGCTTCTCCAATATCAACCTCAAGTTTAAGAAGTTTATCCGCTCCTTCAACCTTCTCAGCCGAGATAATCTTTCCGATTCTGATTTCCAATTTTTTGAAATCATCAAATGTAATCATATCTCCCCCTGTTATAACCGTTATAGCTGATTATTCGCCCCCCCCTTAAATAACAGCCTCATCATTCTCCCGATATAACATCGCCAGATTTAACGAAGCAAGGTGATTATGAAATTATATCGGGCGAAGGCATAGTTACAATTAAAATTGCAAAAACTCCTATTGATAAATTTCATCTATCTTCTTCCAAATCTCCTTTATGCTGTCAGTCAACGCCGTATTTGTATATTCTACCACAGAAAGCTTCTGCATCTGCGCCTCTGTTACCTCTTTTCCATAAGGTACTCTCCCCATAAATTCCGAATCGTATCTCTTCGCCAATTCTTCTATTTTCTCTGTCAACTCCTGATTCAAATCATATTTGTTCACTACCACCCCTGACCTTACTCCAAAGTGTTTTACCAGCTGTAAAACCCTTTCTAAATCGTGTATGCCGGAAACAGTAGGCTCTGTGACCACCAGGGCAAAATCTGCACCCGTAATAGAGGAAATTACTGGGCAACCGGTGCCCGGTGCGCCGTCTATCAATGCTCTCTTCTTGTTAATTCTCTTGGCTAATGGATAAGAATTTTCCCGAACAAGGGTAACTAATCTCCCGGAATTCTCCTCGGCTACTCCTAACTTAGCATGACTCATTGGCCCACAACGAGTATCAGATACAAACCATTCTCCATTCACCGCAGGCTTAGTCTTTACCGCATTATATTCACATACCAATTCACACGCCCCACAACCTTCACAGGCCAATTTGTCGATTACATACTCTTTTTTACCCTTCCGGTCTCTTTCCTTAATAGCGGCAAACTTGCAGGCCTCTTTAC
>JAGGUG010000004.1 GCA_021158625.1 Candidatus Omnitrophota bacterium
ACCACCAAGTGGTAAAAGGATCGAGACAAGGGGAGTATACATATTTAGTGATTCAAGTAGTGGCGAGGTAACGGTAAAGTTCCCGGACTCGAACATAATTGTTATGAAGCTGTACTGTAACAAGTTCAGCGCCGCAAGTATGCCGAAAGTGAAATTCGTAGGAGATGTTGATGAAAGCCTACAAGTATCGTGGAACGGGCTAAGCACGGGAGCGAAGATATTCATAGTACTTGTCTACCGTGAGGTGTAGTAAATGCGGGGCTTCCTAGAAAAAGACAGAATATGGATACTCGACGACAAAGGCTTTTCACGTGGTCTGTTTTCGGTCAAGGATCTCGGTTTGGGAATAGCTCCAGCAGACATAATAGTATATCGTGAAGGAGAAGAAGCAGTAGCGATAAAGACAGACACAAGAGAAGTAATAGCACATGGTACAGACCACGCAGAAGTAATACAGAAAGCGATAGACTATGTAGCGAGTAAGGGAGGAGGTACAATACACATAACAAAAGGTACGTACATAATAACAACGAAGGATATAGGGTTACCATACAAGGTCGGTATTCACATTATTGAGAAGGCGGGAATAAGAATCGTTGGAGATGGCGAAGGAAACACTGTTCTGAAGCTTGCTGATGGTGTTGGAGGTACTGTGATATACTACAAGAACGCTCATTGGCTAGAGATAAGGGATCTGACCATAGACGGTAACAAGGATAACAATACGGATTCTGGAATAGACGGCGATCTAGCAGGAATAAAAGGTCATACAACGTATTTTGCTAAGATAGTCAATGTTGAGCTCAGGAACTGCGTAAGGCAGGGGTTCTACCCGACCAACTGTAGCTGGAGCCACTACGAGAACATATATGCGCATCACAACGGTTACGAAGGTATAGTGCTTGACTCGGAAGATTTATCGACGGTTATCAATCTGAAAACGGGTACCAACGGTTTGATAGATACATCAAGAGCAGGTCTATACATTGTTGGTGGTGCAACAAGAGAACCATCGTATGTAACGGTTGTTGGCGGGATACATTATAACAATCCGATAAATGTTAAGATATACAATGCAATAGGCGTCGAACTGTACGGAGTTAAAGCATACTATAGTAGAAAGGATATAGACCTTGATGGAATATGGGTACAGAACTCAAAGGATGTGAAGCTGATATCGTGCGAAGCCGTAGGCAATGCGAGAGGTGGTATACTAGTTGTAGATTCTGAGAATGTGCATATCATAGGATGCCTATCTAGAAACAACGGACAGTACGGTTCAGGAGTTGATCGTGCCGGCATTATATTAACGTATTTATATGGAAATGTTAGGAATATCTATATCTCTGATTGCCAGCTATACGACGATCAGGATACCAAGACCCAGCTCTTCGCAATTAGGGTGAATGACCCAGCACATATCGACAACGTTGTTGTTGAAAGGTCTGTGATGGAACCCAATGCAGATTCAAGATTGGTATACGAGCTAGATCTAACAAAGATGAAGATAATTAGGTGTAGAGGACTTACAACAAGTAATAGCGGTGTCGCTACCATACCTGCGGGCTCTACTAGGGTTACCGTTAGTCATGGTCTTGTTAAGGCTCCGAGGATCATACTGCTCACACCAGCTGGCAACGCTAGGGTCTGGTACGAGAATGTAACTGATACCAGCTTCGATATAGTGACCGACACGGCGCCAAGTACTGACCTTGATGTAACGTGGTACGCTGAGGTGTAGCCCTATATGAGTATTTATTATTTGGATCGCCCGGACTTCGCCCCAATAGTACTAAACTATCCCGGAAGGCCCCTTTATTCGGGTGCGTCTTTGGCGCTTGAGGCTAAGGCTGAGTACCATGTAATATCTGGTGGGGAGACCGAGGATCTGATAACTGTCTATGGGACTGGGAGGTTTACACACGCAACAATATTGTTTGGCGGAAAATTCGGCTGGGCAGACATGGCGAATATAGGAATAGAGATATGGATAGATGACTCTAAGAGAGCTGTATGGAGTCTTCAACAGTTCGAGCTATTCAATGCACTAGCGTTGTTCAACAAAGCATACTATTCTGGAGCTGATGGATGGTATTATCCAGACGTCTTAAACCCGGTGATAGGAACGATCGGCGGTAGATGGAACAATACTGACAAGGCGTTTGAAGAATACTATGTATATCTAAACTTCATAGCCGAGTTCGTGGACTCCTTCGTGATGAAGGGATTCAACAAGACAAGCACAGATGTAACATTTACAGTAAGAGCCCTTGTGGGGTATTATCCATGAAGCGAGTATTATTCGTAGTCGAGACCCCGGAGAACATCAGAATAATAACATATGACTATGGGAAAATGGAGGGCAAAGAATACGTTATCGACTTGGAAAAAGAATTCACACCAGAAGAGAGGATCAAGGAGATCATAGCAGAGCTTGAGAACAAGAAATACGATACAAGAATACTAAAGCAATTCCTAAAGAAGCGGGGAAAGAAGCTTAGGAGAGGGGCTTTGAGACATGGTTAATTATAGCTATAAAGTATGTGTACCAGCCAATACCCCGGAGACAAGCCCCCATAGAGAATACATAGAGCTTAGAAACGACACCATACTCTCAATACTGATAGTGATCCCTTCGGGCCATGTAGGGGCTACCGGGATAAGGATCAAGTATGGGCCAAAACAGATAATGCCTACTGAGCCGTGTACATGGATAAGCGGAGACAACATAGCCGTGCCGAGTACGGGGCCTTTGCGGTTACCAGAGTCCCCGATCAGATTGCTTGTTGAAGCATATAATAATTCGAGCAACTATGATCATTGTTTCTACATCTACATTGACGCCATAGACTGGGAAGACTATCCATGGGGCGGACGCTTGGATAAAATGCTTGAACTACTAGACAAGCTGACAAGCATTAATGAACAAGCATTCACTAATATGGGAGTATATCAGCCGCCAGCCAAGGAGAAAAAGAGGGAAAAAA
>JAGGUG010000056.1 GCA_021158625.1 Candidatus Omnitrophota bacterium
TAGGTGGACTGTTTCTCCGCAGAAGGCAGATACAGATCCTCCTACAATATTGGATACAAACATAGATATTCAGAATCCAACAGATTTAAACGATGTAAACTGCTACGTAATCTTCCAAGACGACACAGAAGTGCAATACGTTGACATAAACTACTTCGGCACAGAGCTAAGTGGTTCAACAAGAGTATATATCCCAAGAACGTATATTGCTGGTCTTACTGGTTCTGCTGGTGTGATTATAGATGCAAATCAACTGCATCCTGGAGATGCAAACTGTGAGTTTACTGTTGTCGATGTTGCAGGCAACTCTAGCCATGCTTCCTTCGTTTTTAGTGTTTCAGATGCAACAGCTCCCAATATTTGGAATATAACCACAACGCCAGATAACAACGCAGATATAGATCCAGGTACAAAGATAAGAGTAGATGCAAACATAACAGAATACAGCGGCTTAGATGATGTTAATTTATATGTGCGTTATAAAGACAGCAACAACAACTGGAGTGACTGGAATATTATAGCGATGGACTGCACTCAAGTAGGTGACTATAACTACGATTGCAATGCAAGCTTTTCTACTCTCAGCACAGAAAACGAATGGCAGTATAAAATATATGCGAAAGATGTAAACGGGATAGATGTCAACACTGCCACATATTCAATATTTGCGTACTGGGACTACACATGGCAAATAAATCATAGCTTAACACTAACAAGCGGTCTGCTTGACACAAATGTCTATGTTGGTGATTTGAATATAGTAAACACAGGCGATAAAAACCTGAACTTTACAATAACGACAAACTGGGCAAACCCAAACAATGTCTTCCTTAGCAATACACCAATAACTGCTAATGGCTATACTTTCTTTTTAACAACTGGTAACGAAGCAGATTACAATATTGTGCTGACAACAAAAACATCAGAGAGCCAGGATACATTGGTTGTAACTGTTGATGCAAATGAAAGCAGAGCAGAGCCAGATCTAAATACGCTAAGCGTAGTTATCATTTCACATGCTCAGGGGCCTTTCCTTTATGTTGAAATAACTGATTACAATAGTTCCGCATATCAAGGAGACACAATAACACTGCAAGGAAGAGTAACAAATAAAGGAAATGCAACAGCAAATAATGTAAGCTTAACATGGTCATTGCCAAGCGATTGGAGCATATCCTCTGGAAGTCAAACAACATCTGCTACGCAGTTAGCTGTTGATGCAAACATTTCTTCAACTATCAATGTATCCATTCCAAGCAACGCTACTACAGGCAGCTATACAATAACACTCCAAGCAACAGCAGATGATGCAAACACAAGATCAACGAGTGTAACTATAGATGTTTTGCAGGCACCTGGCACAACCCAGGAAACAATAGTGCAAGAACAAGCAGCAGGGACTTCTTATGTTCAAAGAGCTTCAGCATTTGGTGGAGGCGCAGTAGTAACATCCAAAGAGTTCAAACAAAAACTCTTCCACACAACCCAACGCTTCGAGCTTGTAAGAGGAAGACAAAGCTACTTCACTGTTGTAATAACAAACCCATTAGATGTTCCGCTAACAGATGTCAATATAGTGCTACAAGGCTTCCTAGCTCAATATCTAAAAGTTGTGCCTACAAGCATAGCAAAGCTCGATGCAAATGAAAGCAAACCAGTAAAAGTATTAATAGTAGCTCCGCGCTATCTTACTCAGGGAAACTTCGACCTTAACTTCTTTATCACTGGCTATGCGGAGGAAACATTCTTTGCAGAGGAAAGAATAATAAAGCTGGAAATCCACGAGATAAGTAAAGCTGCAGCACTAGCAAACATAAAGAAGGCAAGAAAACTCATCAGAGAGTTAAAAGAGAAAGGCTACTACACAGCAGACCTAGAAGCTGAAATAAGCGACACTCTTTTAGAGGTTACTTCAAAGCACAACTACGAAGCAACAATAGAGCTCTACAAGAGAATGAAGGAAAACTACGAAGCTGCAAAACTAGCAAAGCAAAAGCTGGAAGCAATGCAGCTGTTGTTACAGAGAGGAAAAGAGAATGGCTTAACAATGTTAGAATCAACAAAGCTGCTATACTTTGCAGAGAGCGCCCTAAAAAGAGGGCAGTTCAAGGAAGCTTTATCAATACTGAAAGATGCAGAATCTGTTCTAGCTATGGAGCTCAACAACTTTAACCTCTGGTTTTTCATAGCAAAGCACTGGCATCTCTTTACTCTGCTCATAATAGGTTTAATCCTCTTTGGTTTGGGCTTATACTTCACTATAAGGAGAATCCTATGGAAGAGAAAGCTAAACTCTTTGCACAGAGAACAGAAGCTAATCCTTACAATGATAAAAGCAACGCAGCGAAGATGCTTCCAGCTAAAAGAAATCTCTATGGCAGAGTATATGGCAGCAATAGAACAATACGAGGAGCGCTTAGCCAAGGTAGGAGCTGAAATCGTTTCCATAGAATCAAAGCTAAGGCATCCATTCGGCATAAAAGGTTTGAAAGCTCTTGAAAAAGAAGAGCAGCGCATTAGGGGAATGA
>JAGGUG010000010.1 GCA_021158625.1 Candidatus Omnitrophota bacterium
AAAGTTAAGGTTAATGCTATCTTAAGAGTCTTCCTCATCCGTCTTTCTCCTAACCTGCAGCATTTTTCAAATTCTACCATATCCCTTTTTCTTTGTCAAGTCCTTTTTAAAGAGTTTTATAAACCCTACACTACCCCCTTTTTCACTTCTTCTGCTTTCAAAAATCCCTGTGTCTATTCATCCCTTGACTTTAGTAAAATAATGTGCTTCTATTCAAAAAGGAGTGATAAAAATGGCTAATACAGCTGTCACGCGTGATTTTGGATATTAAGCAAGCGGAAAATCTTGTAGAAAAACTTAATATTGAAGAAAAGCCTCGTTTATTGGATAAACTTAAAAAAAGAAATAGAGCATGCTCAAGAAAAAAGCTGATTTTATCGTCACTTCTGATAAAGATTTATTAGCTCTCAATCCCTTCCGAAAAATATCTATTGTTTCTCCTAAAGGGTTTCTTAAAATCTTATCAAAATCTTAATCATAAATCCTTATAAAAACCAAATCTCCGTATCTCTTTTTATCTTCTTTACATATACTCCCAGCCGAAAATATAATATAACCAGCCTCGCCAAAAGGCGGATGAGTAATTACTAATTCTCCTTTTTCATCTGTCCTTCCTGAACTTATTTCTTCTCTCCAGCCAATAGGGACAAAAAATCCGTAATCTATTTTCTGGTTGGACGCAGGTTTGCCTTTCTTGTCTTTTAATTTAATTTTAATTTTTACAAACTCATCCACCCTATAACTATCTTTTCCCTGTATTAAAGAGATAAAAAGTTCTGGCGAGCATCCTTTGTTTTGGCGTGCTGAATATAGTTTTTTGAACACTTCAGTGCGATTAAATCTTTGCAAGTCATAATAAACCTTACGCGGCGTGCCTTTTAAATCCGTATCATCTTTTATCGCTAAAATTCCATTCCACTCCCAAGGATGATTATTGTGAACATTAGGGTTGGAGGGATAATGCCAAGTGTCAATCCAAGAGACCGTGCAAACACCGGCAGCACCAGCAGCGATTGTCTTCTGGATACTATCTATATTACCTTTAGACTGCTCCTCTTCGCTGTTTCCCCCAAAGCCTAAATCATTTAACTTCTTCTTAGATACAGAAAATCCACCTGTTTCCCCAATAAATAAGGGTTTGTCTTTTGCTAAATTCTTTTTGACCCAACGGACATAATTCTCAAACCCCATTGTGCGATTTATCGATTCCGGCGTGAACATAAAAACATTAAATGTTATCACATCCCAAAAAGAATGGTCTAAAAATCCAAGCGGAATCCAGCTATCCATAGAAACAGGTTTGTTATCAATGGACTGAATAATCTGTTTTGCCTTTCTAAAAAATTCTAATGTCTTATCTTCGCCAGCGGATAAAACTACTTCTTGCGAAGGCTCAGTCATTACCAAATACATTATTATATTATCATATTTCTTAGAGTATTCTACTATATTTTTTATTTTCCTTAATGCTATTGAGGTTAATTGTGGGTTAGAAAAATTGAGTTTAGGGTCTATCCAAACTCCCTGAATGACAAACAGATTATGCTTTTGGGCAAGCCTTAACTCCTCTTCGTCTAAAGCCGCCCAAGTCCGCACAGTATTAAATCCGGCTTCTTTTATCCGCCTAAAATCTAAATCTACAAGTTCTAAGTTAACCTTGTTTGTTCCCGGCCATTGATGCGGCCGCCAGCCAGAATAACCCACGGCATTGACAAAAAATCTCTTTCCATTTACATAAAACCAATCACCTTTTGCCTCGATATTCGCGCCCTCAACCCCTTTAACCGATATCAAGATGGCTAACATAATTAGTATTATTAGTGCTATTGGAATAATTCTTTTCACTTTTCTCAACCTCCACTAATTTTATACACAAGTGTTTAGTATAACAGAATCACTGACCTCTTGCAATTTATCCTCATCCTGCCCCCTGCACTGCCTCTTCCTCTTCCAAAAATCTTTGTTCACCTTCAATTTCTGTTGATACCTTTTTCCTCTTTGTTTTTTCGCTCATTGAGTTATCTGTTTTCTGCTTAGTTTCTCCATAATGCGACATTATTTCCTTATCCCTAAACGCTTTTATTAGTTTATTATCAACCCCGCCCTCTTTCAGGTATTTTCTATAGTCTACAGGTAAGCTAAACAATGTTTCTTCGAATTGTTTAGATTTAGCTTTCCTGATATTCGGAAATTCAGATAGATCTGGGAGTTTTATTTCTTCTGGCGACCCCGCCTTTTCTTCTTTAATCTTTAGTCTTGCCGGGGCAGGAATTGGCTCTTTAATGCCAGCTTTATTCGGTATCTCTCTATTTACCAATACACACTCTCCCGTCTCCAAGATATGAACATAAATCCCTTCGGGTATTTCGTAGATGGCAGTTGCCTGAGGTATTCCCTCTGTGTATAATCTCTCTTTTATTTCTTTGACATTGGTTCTTTTGGTGGTGTATTCCCTCATCTCTTCTGGATTATAGTTGGCTCCAGTTCCTATTATTTCTCCCCTCTCTTTTAAGGATATTCTTTTGTTTTTGTGCCATTTCCCCCATTCTATCTCAACCCATCCATCGCTCTCTAGTATATCAACCCACTTTCTAATCGTAGAGGGATTTAATCCTGTCTTGCTCATGATTTCTTTTGTACTCAAACTGCGCCTTCCAACAGATTTCAGAATTCTGCCGGCACTGCTATTTTCCCAGATATACCCCTCTATTTTCTCCGGATGGAATTCTATTATCAATCTCTTTCCTTCTTTCCACTCCGTCTTTATTATACCCCTTTCCTCCATGTCATCTATAATTCGTCTAATGTCAGAAAAGGATACCTTAATGTCCACCCATCTCCTGGTTATATCAGAATCAGAGTGTTCTTGTTCTTCCAGATACTTTATTACCCTTCCCTCGGGTGTATTCTCCTTGAGATACTCCTCTGCTTTAAATACCCACATAACATTATCTACAGTTACTTCGATACCCCAGACCGCCAATATCTTTTCTGCTCTATAGATATCTCTCAGGTTAACCGTTACTCCTGCTTTCTCCTTTATTTCCTCTCGTATTCTTGTGGATGTGGAAATTCCGCCGAGTTCTCTTGGTGGTTTTTTCTCTCGTTCTAACCCCCTCTGCATCTCCCGTATATCTCTCTCTATAGATAACTCATAGCCTTCCTCCACCTCTCTGATGTATCCTCTCCTCGATAGAGTAACCAAGGTGCCTAACTGTCTCTCAGGAATAATCTCCCTAATCCGTGCACGTGTAATAACAGAATCAAATTGCATCATACGCAGCTCTATCATCCTGAAAAATACTTCCACTTCCTTCATCAATCCCAGGTTAATATCTTTTTTAATTCTCTTTTTAATTCTCTCAGGTAGCAGATGATAACTAAATGGAGACTTTGCTAGAGAATAGAGCAATTTTTCGAATTTATAGGTTAATTCCCACTTACCCCCTCCTGCCTTCCTTATGTAACCCAGCTCTTTAAATTTACTCAGGGTATTCCTGACAAAACTTGATATGAGAGATTCCCTGATATCTGCAAGACCCTTGCCCTCATATATGCTGATTAATATCCTCTTCTCATCGTTCTTCAGATCGAGTTCTCCTATAACTTTAAGTATTTTAGCCCTGTTCTTCTCTATCTCGTCCAGATATTCTTCATATTCTTCAATAAGCTCAATCGCATTTCTGTTTATGCTATAAAAGACCACCTTCCTTAATGCGGATAGAAAATGAACACCACTCCGCGTTTCAATTAGCTTAGTATCCACGAGTTTATTCACTATCTGTCTGGTAAGATTAGGGATATGGAGTACCTTTGCCAGATCATAAAAAGTAACCTCTCGAAATACCCTGTTCTGATAATGGGTAATCTCACCCTTTCCAGAGCTCTCACATAATCCCTTTATTATAACTAAGCCGTCTCTTTGCTTCTTTGATAGCTTTTCAAATTCTTTTTCAAGCACCTCCGGCTTTATCGCTCTCTCTTCCTCTAGTTCTTTCTTCTCCCTTAATTTTTTAATCCCTTCCTTGATCTCTTCAACTGTCCTCATGCCCTCTGGGATTTCCCTTATAATCCCTCTCAGCTCTTCTGGCTCAACACCCAATAGAACTTCCCTGTCCATGATCGGATCTACAGGGAAATACCTGGAGAGAATCTCGTAATTCTTTATCGCCCTTCCGGCATTGTTTGCATATTCCTTGGCGAGTTCTATATTCTTTAAAACATTATCTGTAAGAATTTTACTCTTCAGTAATTTATCAACAGAATAGCTATAATCATCAGAAAGCTTCAGTTTCCTCAGAATATCCCCTATCCTGGGTTCTATACTCTTCTTTGGCTGGTATCTCTCTATAGCATCTTCTACTTTTTCTTTTACCTCTTTACCCTGATTTTTTATCCATCCCTCGAAACCGTCTTTAAGGTATTTATTTTTTTCTTCTAATGCAATCTTTGAGATGACATATAGTATGGCCTCTTCGGTAGCCTTAAACTCCTCTGCCAATTTTCCTGGGGAAATCTTTGGATTCAGGTAGATTTTATCAACAATAAACATCTTTTGTTGAGGGTCCTGACAGAATCTCCACGAATCCAGTATCTCTTTTACGCTTTCATCAGTTTTTGCTTTTACATCGATTGCTGAGAGCAGTTTACTTAAACGAGCCAAACCAATCCCCAATCTCTCAGCAAGTTCCTTTTCGGAAAGCCAGAATTCCTCCTTAATGATCCTGATTAGATTCTCCAGACCAGGGAGTTTTGCCTTTTCTATTTTCTCCTCTCTTGTAGTGCCTAACTCCGCCTCTCTTCTGATCTCATGCAATATTCCATCAATCTCCTCAATCCACTCCTTTCTAACCCCATCCTTTTCAAGTCTTTTCAGAATTCTATCTATATCCTCTGCCCTTCTCAAGTAGATTTTCGTCAGTATGGCTCTTGCTAATCTGCCTCTCTCACCCCCCAATGGCAAGGTCATGAGCAATCCAGCAATATTCCCCTCGGTTATATCCTCTGTCTTCAATTCTTTTATCCTTTCCAGCTGATCCAAATCCAAGGCAGAGGGAAGACCGCCCTCTGGTGGTTTTTTCTCCAGGGATAGCCATCCCTCAGCTCCCTTTCCACCATTTTCCTCATCTTCAACATCATTTTTCGCAAGTTCTTCAACCTTTCCCTTGTTGATATACCATTTATGAACAGTCTGTTCCTCTATGATCTCTGTGATAAGGCTCATGATACCATAATCCTCAAGAATCCTGAGTAATGCTCTCCTCTCCCAGGTCAAACTAGCATCAAGGATGTAATCTCTACCAGCCAGAATCTCATCCAATAATGATAAAATCCCCTCTGCAGTAACACTTTCTTCTGATGGGAATAGCCTTCTCAATTTAGTTCCTGCCTTATCTCCCTTTTTAACTCTTTCTTTGATTTTTGTTATAACCCCGCTGTTCTCTATCGCTTTGGTAAGTGTTAATGCATCAACACCGCCTATGCTTGTAATCTTTCTTAATTCCGATCTGAATTCATCACTCAGGAAATAAACCCCATGACGAGGTCTTTTAAGAATATTCCCTTTTACAAAGTTGCGTAATGCATCATTAACACTTCCTTTAAGAATTCCAGATAATTCTATGATCTCCTTAGGAGTGAAGGTTACTACCTCCTTACTATACACCAGAATGACATCCAGTATCTCCCTAAACCTTGCATCTAACCTTATATGTTTCTCCCTCTTAAGTCTGTCATATAGTTCTTCTATTCTCTGATCCAGAATTAGTCTGATCCTTTCGGAATCGTCTATGATTCCAGATTTATGTAACCTGTTAATAAATCTCTCACTCAGAAGATAACGATCCCTCACTGGCTTGATTAATACCTTTGCATCTACAAAATCGTGCAATGCATGATAAACACTTGTAGTTGGAAATCCAGATACATCTGTAATCTTTTTAATACTGAAACGGTTTAATCCTTTGTCCAGAATTAAATTCAGGGTCTCTCTGAACATTGGCTCTAATTTTGACCCATCACTCTTCCTAAATTCATCATAGATATACTCCCTCTTCACATCCAGAATCAGTCTATCCCTTGTGGAATCATCTACAATTTCAGACTCATATAATTTCTTAATAAATTTTTCACTCAATAGATAGCGATTATTAACAACCCTTGTCAATATCCCCATATTTACAGACTTACGAAATGCTTGTCTGATAGTCTCCATAGGAATTCCAGATAATTTCGCTATCTTCTCTACTCCAAAGCAATTCAATCCACTGTCTATGATGAAACTCAGAACATTCCTGTATGATGCCTCCAATCTTATCCCAGTATTTCTCTCAAATTCATTGTAGATGGATTCTATCTTCAGATCAGTGATAAGTTTCTTTCTCTTCTCCTCATTGATAATCTCAGATTTACATAATCTATCAACAAATTCCTCACTCAGAAGATAATGACCCTTTAAAAATCTTTCAGGTCTAACTAATACCCCCTTTTCCACTAACCTAAATAGTGCATTCCTAACAGTCCTTCCAGAAATCTCAGTAAGATCTTTGATATCACCCGGACTGAAACGATTTAATTCCAATACTAAGATAGTTCTTAGAATCTCTCTTTGAATGGATGAAATTGTATAGGCATTAATGAATTCATCCAGTTTCTTGGTCTGATTCCATAGATTCCTGAATTCTTTCTGAAGAGCCTCATCCATCTCAGAAATGGCATCCCTAATCTTATTTTCGCATTCCTCCGGGGATTCTCGGTAGTATTTCATCAGCACTTCAATCATCCACCTTTTCCATTCCGTCTTTACTTCTTGACTTCTCTCTACAAGGTTTGGGAATACCCATCTCCGGAGAGATTCAGGTGCGATTTCCTTCTTCAATTCTTCTACTGATAATTCCCCTTGTCTCTCCCTAAGATTTCTTATCTGTTCTGGAGTCTGTATTGGAATCCCTCCGGGTTGTGGTTTCTCAATCTTTGACAGCTTCGCTTTTTCTGGTTTTTTAACCCTACATATATCTATCTCCGGAATCTCAACCTCTCTCAGATCGAATCTCGGGAATAATCCTTCCAACCCTTCTACCCTTTTTTTTATCCTCTCAAGTTCCTCTTCATTCTTTCCCTGCATACTCCGTAGAATTCCATCATACCATCCCCTGTTTTCTTTCTTGTATTTATCAAGAAATTCCCTCTCTCTTTCTTCATCCCCAAGTTTACGACTGAACTCAGAGCTCAGCCATTTTATATGCTCGCCCCAGGAAGTTTTCTTGTAGGGGTCAAATCTCCTGAGGAATATCTCCCTCTTCAGGGAATATGGAGCATCCTCGGGAATTTCTGGACGTCTTGGGTTTATTGCTCCTAACCTCTGATAGAATCCATCCGTTAAGTCCCTCTCAACTACCAGATATCTTATTCCCCTATTCTTAAGATACTGAGAGGCTATCCAGAGCAGTCCAGAACCTATGCCCTTATAATCTCCATTGTAATAGGCAGAGTATTCTTCCTTAATGAAATGATATGCAATTGTTGCTGTGGCTTTCGACCTAATCCTTAGAATAATATAACCAATCCGCTCTATATCTCTCTCTGGATCATTGATGGAGATCTCGACTTCTTTTAAGTTACTGTCCACAGAGGTTTCTTCTAATTTGAATACGAATTCCTTTCCATCTCTACTCAGATATGTATAACCATTTTCTGTCTTTCCCTCTTTGAGGAATTCATCCATGTTGAATCCTGGCTGAATTTTCTCTGCTTCTCCACCATCCTTCAGTTCATCTCCTACATCATCAGAGAAATGGATAACCTTAGACTTAGTCAGCTTTCTATCATGGTAGAATAATATCCTTACCTTCTCCCCATCTACAAGAATTCTCGCATTAGTCTTAGGATCCGGCCTCTGAACAAACCTGATATCTTTAGCCCAATTGGATAACTCAAATTGGATAAATTCCTCAGGCATATACTGGATTGAAGGATCATAATAGATGACAACCTCGGCATCCTTAATTCCTCCCTTCTTTAACTCCTGGAAAATGGCTTTCACGACACTGTAAGAATATCTACTTTCAGATTTAGGTTTGACAGCGATATGGGCCAATGCGATATAGAATTCTTCCCCTCTTTTAAACCTGAGAGCTAATCCTGTGCATGTTGCAACCTTGTCCGTGCCTAAGGGGGTATTGGAGGATACAGAAGTAACCAATAAACCCCGGGACCATTCCTCCTCAGTTCCTATGGTGAGATACCTCACATTATCTAAGGTTCCTGTGGAGAATAGTCTCTTTAAAGCTCCCTCAAGGTCGATATAATACCCCTCTGCTCCCTTCTCCACCGCCTCCTGTGGCAGGAATTCATCCCCAGCTTTTTCGATCGTCACCTCGGATTTCTTTAACCCATCCAGCCATTTCTTGACAAAGTCATCGGGCTCCTTCAATAACTCCGAGATTGACCTTGACTCTACAATGAGCGTATTCTCCACAATGGTTTTGTCTTCTTTATCGTATATATTGCGGAATATATAGACCTCAGAATCATGTTCAAAGATAACCCCTATCAGATCCGGTTGATGCAAAATGCTCTCTACTTGCGTTAACTCTCTAATTTCTTCATGAAAGCGATCTCTTAAGGATACTATCTCTTCCGGAATCTGGCTATCTGCTCGATGAGCACGGATTATACCCAGAAGGGATTTCCCTTCCTTAGAGAAACGAGTGCTAATGAAACTCAGACGATCCTCCCTAAATATCCCATATCCTTTAAGCTCCTCCTCAAATACAATATCTGTAATCAATACCTTATTCTCCAGCTGATATCCGAACAGGAAGGCGTTCTGAGAAATAGCACTTACCAGTTTCTTCAGTTTAGCTCTGCTTTCATCAGTTGGCACAAAACCGACATTGAAACCTATCTGGTCTTCTGTGGCTAATACCTTATAAAGATGACCCTCCTCTTTTTTTAGCTGAACCTCCAACCCTGCTGGCATTTTTGTAGTTCCTGACTTCTTAACATCATCCTTTCTGTAAGCAGCACCAGCTCCATGAGTTGGAGTGGTATCTTCCACCCATCTGTGCAATTCCTCAAGGAATTTTCCCAATTCGGGAATTTCTTTCTCCTTCTCTGTGAGTAATTCCTCAAGTTCTTTGGATGCTGGTTCAATTCCATACTCCGGGAAACCATAAAGCTCTTTATAGAGCTGGTAGATCCTTTCTCTACCCAGGCTATCAGCAATTTGCTCATATTTCGGATTTTTAGCGATGACCTGTTTAACTATTCCTTCTAAATGAACCTCCAGCTTATCCTCTAAGGTTGTGCCAAGATGCTTGAGTGCATCTTCTGGTGACTGTTTCTTTGGTTCTGAAGAGGGAGTAGGAAAACCACCGTCTAATGAAAATTTCTCCATTCCACCAACAAGAAAAGCAACATCATTTCTTATATGCCTATTCTTACTTTTCTTCCCTTCATCCCCCAATAAGTTAATTAGCTCATCTCTATACGCAATTCTATATCCAACAAGAGAGAGAAAACGCTCTTTGTATTTTAAAAATTTTACATAATCTCCTTCTTTTATCGCTTCTTTTATCTTCTCAAGCAGAGTTTTTTTCAATCTATTTAAAACAAAACCAAACGCTTCTCTTTCTTCTTCTGCCTGAGCTAACACTTTGATAATCTTTTGAACATTAACCTTATTTAAGGGGATATTTTCCAAATACAGTAATCTTGCTAAGTAATTTGCTGATAATATATCCCAGGGATAAATATTTGTTTGAAATATTTCAATAAAATGGGCAACTATATTACCGATGACCCATCCAATTCCATCTGGCCACACTACAGATACCTCATATAGACGATAAGCATAATTTTCATCTCTCCAGGGAACAGCAACAAGAAATTCTGATTTTAATTGCCCTTCATTTACTATAGTATGGAGAAAAAATAGTTCCTCTTCAATTTTATTTAGAAGAATAAAATCAGAATCTGAAGGAGAAAAATCTTCTTTTAATATCTCTATTACATTGGGACTGCCTATCTCTATAAGCATTTTCTTAATTATTTCCTTCTTCTCTTTACTGGAGCTAAAATATCTCTCTATCAATATATCCTCTATTAAATCAAGGGTTTTCTTATCCTCTACCTTCCTGAGTGCAGATATACCCTCACTCCTTTTATTTATAAGTTCAATCAGAAATAGCCAGATAAGATTGGTATCGGGATTTCTACTTCGGGCGGCCATTTCAATCCTCTCTATTAACTCCTCTACAGTTTCCTCTCTCTTTTTTGAACTTACCTTAGAGATTACCCCTTCAGGAATTATCAAACTCGTCAGTAAAAAAAGCAAGGGATGATTGAAACTAAATAATCTACCTCCATCTTCAGGTAATTGTTTTTCTTTCTTATTTTTCTCACCCTTTGCCTCTTTTCTTTCCAATCTTAAAGAAATTAAATTCTGCAGCCATTTTTTAATTTTCCCCCCTATTCTTCCTATAAATTCATCTATCTCATCAGGGGTTAAAGAAACTCCCAGAGCAAAGTGGTAATTATCTCTTTTTCTGTCGCGCATACTCTCAAAGAAAGCATAATAATCAAAATCTTCCCCATAAGATTGCTTTGCTTTTCCCTGATTTTCCTCAATAGTTGCTCTCTTATCTTTAAAATTGATTTTTTTACCATTAACAGGTTTCTCTATTTCACTTCTTTCTTTAAT
>JAGGUG010000067.1 GCA_021158625.1 Candidatus Omnitrophota bacterium
TCAACACAAGTCTTGGCTTTCAGCGACTCTGGTTCATAATATATACCAGCATGTATTACTTCACTATGCCTGCTACTTGTCTCTTGCCCAAAAGAACTATGCCTTTCCAAGACATAAACTGAATATTTAGGATTAGAAATCCTAGCCGCAATACTTAATCCAACAACTCCTGCACCAATAATAATTATATCAACCTTTTCCACAAAACACCTAAGGCTATACTTTTTCCCCAATAAAATTATTCATTACACAACACACATATTCTACTTCCTGCTGTGTTAAATGTGGTCCCATCGGAAGACTAACAATTTCATTTGACAATCTATTAGTTAAAGGAAATTGTTCACTTAAATGATTTATTTCCTTATAGGCAACCTGGAGATAGGGCGGAATAGGATAATGTATAAGCCATCCTATAGAATGGCTATTTAAATAATCAATCAATTTCTCTCTTTTAATTGTTCTAATCACAAAAAGATGCCATACATGTTTATTTCCTTCGCTACATTGAGGCAAGATAAAATCTCCCTTGTGGTTAGAATTCATATGTTCTATATAATATTGAGCAATCTTATTCCTTTGGGCATTCCATTGATCTAAATATTTCAACTTCACCCGCAAAATTGCAGCCTGAATTTCATCTAACCTACTATTTACTCCTTTTACTGAATTATAATACTTTTTCTCCGATCCATAATTTCTAGCAATCCGAATATATTCAGCAACAGAGTCATCATTAGTTGTAACTGCTCCACCATCTCCAAAGGCACCTAAATTTTTGCCAGGATAGAAACTAAAAGCAGCAGAATCACCTAAAGAGCCGGCCTTTTTACCAAAATGTTCAGCTCCGTGAGCCTGAGCTGCGTCTTCAATTAGTCTTAAGTTATATTTTTCACATATAGTTTTAATCTTCCTTACATTAGCTGTTTGTCCATAAAGATGGACAGCAATAATAGCTTTAGTGTTTTTAGTTACCTTCTCTTCTATTTTGGAAGAATCAATGTTATAAGTCTTCTCCTCAGGTTCTACAAATACAGGAGTAGCCCCAACATTACTAACAGCTAATACAGTAGCAATATAAGTATTTGCAGGAACAATAACTTCATCACCAGGCCCAATTTGATATGCTTTTAATATTAGTTCCAGTGCACTTAATCCACTACCCACCGATACACAATATTTACTGCCGCAATACTCAGCAAATTCCCTTTCAAATTGTTCGACATTTTCTCCAAGAATATACCATCCATTCTCCAAAACCTTCCTGACAACATCGTCAATTTCTGTCTTCAATTCCGAATAAGCAGCACTTAAATCAAGAAATTTAACTTTCATCTTTCACTTTATTAATAATTTTAATATTACAAATTCTGTTTAATTATGGAATAATTGACATTGCGCAACTTATTAATTGTTTCCCGAATACTATCTTTTAAGTTATCATGATATGTAATCCCGCATTCCAAAGATTTCTTATTAGAAACATTATAGGAAAGCTGGTTCATAATTGGTGAATCAACAAATTTTATTCTAATATCAGGAATGTACTCTTTTATCACATCGAGTATGTCCTTCACTGTCAGATTCACGGTTACAATATTATATATCTGACAATCAAAGACTTGTTTATCTATAACATAGTTAATGGCGTTAATACAATCATTCAATCCACAATAAGGTCTTTTTTGGTTTAACGCTGTTTTCCATACAGTAATACCCTCTCCCATCGATGCCTGCCAGATAAATTTATTGACTGCGGTGTGAAACCGCATCCCAATAGAATATCCAAAAATTGTTCCTAGCCTAAATGTTACAAATTTTAGATTATTATTCTGCGATAGCGACTGAAGAAGTTTCTCGCCATAAAGCTTGGACTCAGCATAAGGACTCTGAGGCCGCAAATCCGAATCTTTACAATTCTCATCAACCAGGCCAGTTTGAACTCCATATACACTTGTTGTAGAAGGGAATATCAAAGAGCAATTATACTTAGCACAAAACTGGGCAACATTTTCCAAACCCTTTCTATTGACCTTATTCACAAGGTCTTTGTTCTGGAAACTTACTTCAGCGTTAGTAACGGCAGCCAAATGAATTAGAACATTGCAGTCTCTAATTATTGATTCCATTTCCTTTGATAAGATATCCATTTCCTGAAAACAATAATTTACTCCTGAGGGTAGGTCAAACAATGAGGCATATCGCTGAGTCAAAAAATTGTCAACTAAATAGACTCTATTTAGAGACGGTATAGATAAATTTCGGATTAATCGTGAACCAATGTGTCCCAGCGCTCCTGTAATACAAATATTCATAGTTTTTATTTTCCTTTAGCGTGTTTTAATTTTCTATTCTCAAAAATCTCTTTTGTCTTAATCAATCCTTCCCTTAAAGTATATTTTGGTTCCCATTTTATTTCATAAAACAGTTTTGCTCCGCTGATTATCACATTATCAATTTCAATTCGCCGCCTGGTCTCCGGCCACTCTATTTTAACAATCTTTCCTTTGCCAAAGACGGACACAATCTCTTCGGCAATCTTCCGAACTGAATAATGCTCCCGATGTACCGCAAAGTAGACATTTCCAAATATCCTCTTATGAAAGATGCATTGATACAATAAATCAGCTGCATCTTCAACATACATAACATTACGATTCTGTTGGCCTTCTCCATAAATAGTTATCTCTTTATCTCTTTCTGCCAATGAAATGAAGTAATTTATAAATCCAAATTCCGGATACGCTTTCCCATAGGGACCATAGAGGTTAGCAAATCGAAGTGTTAGTGTATTTAAGTTATACACTCGATTATAAATACGATAATATTTCTCAGCAACGCCTTTATTTGCAGAATAAATCTCCAGAGGCAGCTCCCCATGTGACTCGTTTACTACCTCCCCCACTGCCTTTCCGATTACTGTACTACTAGAGATATAAATTACCAGGGCTTGCTTGTTATACTTTTTAACCGCTTCCAACAAGGTTAAATTTCCTAGACAATTAACTTCAACATCAAAAAAAGGATCTGTAAGAGACAAAGGATGCGATGTCTGGGCAGCGCAATTGAAAATGACATCCTTGCCCTGAACAATCTTCTTCATTAAGGCAGCATCCCTTATATCACCCTGAATGAATTCTATCGAATCCCAAACTTCTTTCAGATTATCGATAGTGCTTTTTAATCGCGGCTCTAAAGAATCAACAACTACTATATTATTTCCTGGCTCTTGCAAGCATCGTCTCACCAGATTATTGCCGAGAAATCCTGCGCCTCCCAATATTAAAATATTCATCCTTTCACCTTAAGAAAATAATCTATTGTTTGATTAATCCCTTCCGGCAAGGAGACCTTTGCTTTCCACCCTGTAGCAGTACTAAATTTACTAGTATCGGCTACAAAATTACGGTATTCAATCTGAGAGAGATTCTTCGGCAATGAGACATGCAATATCTCAACTCGTCTACCTGTTTTCTGAGTGACTGCTTCTCTTATTATGTTCATTGCATCTTTAATTGTATATCCGACGCCACTACCAATAATGTAGTAATTTCCACTTAAAAGGTCTATCTTAACTGCAGCGGTCAAAAATGCTTCTACAACATCATCAATATATACATAGTCCCTTACAAAGTCTCCCTCACCGTAGATTGTTAACGGTTCGCTTCTAAGAGCTTTGTGTATCATTAGATTTAATATTCCTCGGTCAGCACTACTACTACGCGGCCCGGGTCCATAAACATTAGCCAGCCGTAATATCACCGCGTGATTGTCCAACTGGTTACTATAATATTGAAGATATTTCTCTGCTGCCAGTTTGTTAATATCATAAACAGTGGTGGGTATATCTTTAAATGTTTCATTAACCGGATATGTATCCGTAAATCCGACTTCTGTCACTGTGCCTGAAAAGATAATATGAGGAGAAAATTTATTTTTCTGACAGACTTCAATTATATTAATAATCGGCAATAGATTGATTTCTGCATCTCTACAAGGATTTTCGTTAGCAACCTTTGAACTCGTTTGAGCTGCAAAGTGAAATAAAATATCTACTTTTTCTAAAAGTTTTTTCCATATTTCTTTATTTCGAACATCTGCCTCAACAACAGA
>JAGGUG010000040.1 GCA_021158625.1 Candidatus Omnitrophota bacterium
AGGGTTGCGTAGCTCGAATCGTCCAACGTTAAACGGTTGCGTTTATTACTTTTAATATAAACGGTAACCGTTTCCAGCTACGCAACCGCAACCGTAAGACGAGGTGCTGAATTTGGTAGTTAATTCTCGCTACTTGCTACTCTCTACTCGCTACTTTCCGAGCGGAGCGAGGAAGTTGTGGAGAAGATCGTTTCTCTATGCAAACGGCGAGGGTTTATTTTTCCCAGCAGCCAGATTTATGGAGGGCTCAGCAGTATCTGGGACTATGGGCCCTTGGGCGTAGAACTGAAGAGGAATATAAAGAATCTCTGGTGGAAGGATTTGGTGCATCAGCGCTCAGATATAGAGGGATTGGACGCAGCAGTTTTAATGCATCCAAAGGTCTGGGAGGCATCGGGGCATTTAAAGAAGTTTGCCGATGAATTGGTGGATTGCAAAAAATGCAAGAAGAGGTTCAGGGCGGAAGATATTGTAAGTCACCAGTCACCAGTCACCAGTCACCAGTCAAAAAACCGAAAACCAAGATGCCCGGAATGTGGAGGAGAACTAACTAAACCCAGGCAGTTTAATTTAATGTTTAAGACCTCCCAGGGGCCTTTTCTCCGTCCAGAGACGGCCCAGGGAATCTTTGTAAATTTCAGAAATATCTGTCAGACTCTGCATTTGAAACTACCCTTCGGGATTGCTCAAATTGGTAAGGCATTTCGCAACGAGATCACCACTGGCAATTTTACCTTTCGCTCGCGAGAGTTTGAGCAAATGGAAATTGAATATTTTGTCCAACCGGCAGAGGCCCCAAAATGGTATGAATACTGGGTTAATGAGAGATTTAATTGGTACATTAAATTGGGAATAAAGAAAGAAAATTTAAGAGTCAGAGAACACAGCAAAGAAGAGCTTGCTCATTATGCCAGGCAGTGTTCAGATATAGAGTATAATTTTTCTTTTTTCACCAAAGGCGCCCGCCGGCCATCCGTCGGGCAGGGATCCACCTCCGGAAGAGGCTGGAAAGAATTAGAAGGAATTGCCAATCGCCAGGACTTTGATTTAATTCAGCATCAGAGATTTAGTGGAGAGGATTTAAATTATGAAGGGGTTCTTCCTTATATAATTGAACCCTCCGGGGGTGTGGATCGCACCCTGCTTGCCCTCTTGGTTGATGCCTATTATGAAGAGGAAGTCAAAGGAAGAAAAAGAGTGGTTTTGCGTTTGAATAAAGACCTTGCTCCAATAAAGATTGCCGTTTTGCCCCTGTTGCGCAATCGCCCGGAGATTGTAAAGATAGCTAAGAGAATCAGGGATGAGCTTTTGCCGCATTTTATTACTAAATATGATGACACGGCTTCTATCGGTAAGCTCTACCGCCGCCAGGATGAGATTGGTACGCCCTATTGCATAACTGTTGATGTTCAATCCTTAGATGATAAAAAGGTTACTGTGCGCGAGAGAGATACGATGCGACAAGAGAGAATAGCAATGAGTAAGTTGAGGGAGTATATGGGGGAGAGGCTAAAATAGATTCAGTCTCGCCTTCGGCGAGTGAGGAAAGGAAAAAACAAAAAGCGTCCCGAAGTTTCGGGACTATCCTCGTTCCCCTTCGGGGAACTTCGGCTCTCGCTTCGCGAGGAGAAACCCTTCGCCTTACGGCGAAAAGGAAGATGGAACAGCGCCCCGACGCTTCCGTCGGGGCTATCCTCCTCGCTTGCTCGCTTCGCTCGCGCACTCGTCGGCTCTCGCCTTCGGCGAGGAAGGAAAGGAGGAAAGATGCCTAAAAAATATGTTTATTTCTTCGGTGGCGGAAAGGCAGATGGGAAAGCAGAGATGAAGAAACTTTTAGGAGGCAAGGGAGCGAATTTAGCCGAGATGACCAATCTGGGGATTCCGGTTCCTCCCGGCTATACTATCTCTACAGAGGTGTGCAATTATTATCAAAAGCATCATTCTTATCCTGAGGGTCTGGAGGAGGAGCTTATTGAGAATCTAAACAGATTGGAAAAAATAAGCGGCAAGAAATTGGGCGATGCTCAAAATCCTCTGCTGGTTTCTGTGCGTTCAGGAGCGGCAATCTCAATGCCCGGGATGATGGATACAGTCCTGAATTTAGGCTTAAACGACGAGACCATAAAGGGTTTAGTTAAAAAGACCGGTAACCAAAGATTCAGTTATGATGCCTATCGGAGATTTGTGCAGATGTTTGGCAATGTAGTCTTAGGGATTGAACACAGCAAGTTTGAACAAATTTTAGAGAAAAAGAAGGAGGCAAAACGCGTTAAATTCGATACAGAATTAGACGCTGATGATTTAAAGGAATTAGTGGAGGAATATAAAGCATTGGTGAAGGAAGATAAAGGGATTGATTTTCCGAGTGACCCCCAGGAGCAGTTAGAGAAGGGCTATGAGGCAGTATTTAATTCCTGGAATAATGAGCGGGCGAAGACCTATCGCAAGCTGCACAATATCCCCGATGATTTGGGCACGGCAGTGAATGTGCAGATGATGGTTTTCGGAAATATGGGCGATGATTCCGGGACAGGAGTTGCCTTTACCCGCAATCCCTCTACCGGTGAAAAGAAATTTTATGGAGAGTATCTGCTTAATGCTCAGGGTGAGGATGTGGTTGCCGGGATTAGAACCCCCGAGCATATTAATAAACTAAAGGAGAAGATGCCCGCTGTTTATCAGCAATTAGAGCAGATTTATCAAAAGTTGGAAAGCCATTATCGCGATATGCAGGATATGGAGTTTACCATTGAAAAAGGGGAGCTCTTTGTTCTGCAGACACGGACCGCCAAACGCACTGCCCAGAGCGCAGTGAAGGTAGCCGTGGATATGGTTGGAGAAGGATTGATTAGCAAAGAAGAAGCAGTAATGCGGGTCCAGCCCGAGCAGATAGACCAGCTCTTGCATCCAATGATTGACCCTCAAGCGAAGATCGAAGTTATTGCCAGGGGCTTGCCGGCTTCTCCCGGAGCAGCAGTGGGTAAGGTGGTCTTTACGGCTAAGGATGCCCAGGAGAGAGGTAAGAAAGAAAAGGTTATTCTCGTCCGGCTCGAGACATCTCCTGAGGATATTGGTGGAATGGCTGTCGCTCAGGGGATTTTAACTGCCCGCGGGGGGATGACCAGCCATGCGGCAGTTGTTGCCCGGGGGATGGGGAAATGTTGTGTCGCTGGTTGCGAGAGCATTGTGGTGAGTGAAGAGAATAAGAGTTTTAGTGTTGGCGATTTGCAGGTTAAGGAGGGAGATTACATTAGCCTGAATGGGAGCACAGGAGAAGTAATTCTCGGGAAGGTAGATTTAATTGAGCCAACCCTGAGCGGCAATTTTGCTACCTTGATGAATTGGGCTGATGAGTTGAGGAAGTTGAAGGTGAGAACAAATGCCGATACGCCAAGAGATGCCCAAAAGGCTCTTGACTTTGGCGCTGAGGGTATCGGGCTCTGCCGAACCGAGCATATGTTTTTTGCTAAAGAGCGTATCTCTATTGTCCGTGAGATGATATTAGCAAAGGATAAGGAGGCACGTCTAAGTGCTCTGCAAAGATTACTCCCGATGCAGAAGGAGGACTTTAAGGGAATATTTAAGGTGATGCAAGGACTGCCGGTAACCATTCGCCTCCTGGACCCGCCACTCCATGAGTTTTTACCTCAAGGGAAAGAGCAGATAGAAGAAACAGCCGCTGATATGGGAGTTGCTGCTCGGGAGTTAGAGGAGAAAATTCAGAGTTTGCGGGAAATAAATCCGATGCTCGGGCATCGCGGTTGCCGCTTGGGAATTATTTATCCCGAGATTACCGAGATGCAAGCGAGGGCAATATTTGAGGCCGCTGCTGAATTAACAAGAGAGGGAATGTCCATAACTCCGGAAATAATGGTTCCTCTGGTGAGTGACTTAGCGGAGTTTAAATCTCAAAAGGAGATTATTATGGAGGTTGCCGAGAAGGTAATCGACGAACAAAAGGTGAAATTGAATTATCTCATTGGAACAATGATTGAAGTTCCCCGCGCCGCACTCACCGCTGATGAGATTGCCAAAGAGGCAGAATTCTTCAGCTTTGGCACTAATGACCTTACGCAAATGACCTTTGGTTTTTCCCGCGATGACGCTGGAAAGTTCCTGCCGGCTTATATTGAAAGAGGAATTTTGAAACAAGACCCCTTTATGGCTATTGACCAGGAAGGTGTGGGGCAGTTGGTTAAGCTCGGTCTCCAGAGAGGGAGAAGCACTCGGCATGACCTAAAGGTTGGAATCTGCGGCGAGCACGGGGGTGAGCCTTC
>JAGGUG010000072.1 GCA_021158625.1 Candidatus Omnitrophota bacterium
TGGGGTGTTGTGTGTGAGGGGGGGGGGACCTGGTGTGGGGTGTGCGATGGCTCGTCCATTCGGGACCGCCGGATCACTAAGCCCTGCTTTCGCATCTGCTCGACTTGTAGGTCTCGCAGTTAAGCTCCCTTATGCCTTTATACTCTAAGTGTGGTTTCCGTGCACACTGAGGGAACCTTGGGACACCTCCGTTACTCTTTAGGAGGTAACCGCCCCAGTCAAACTACCCGCCTGACACTGTCTTTCTCCGAGATAATCGGAGTAAATTAGAATTTCAATTTAATAAGAGTGGTATTTCACTGGCGACTCCCCTCGCCCTGACGAGCGAGGTTCACAGTCTCCCACCTATTCTACACATATTAAACCAAAATCCAATATCAGGGTATAGTAAAGGTTCACGGGGTCTTTCCGTCTAGGTGTGGGTAAGCGGCATCTTCACCGCTACTACAATTTCACCGAGTCTCTCGTTGAGACAGCGCCCAGATCGTTACACCATTCGTGCAGGTCAGAACTTACCTGACAAGGGGTTTCGCTACCTTAGGACCGTTATAGTTACGGCCGCCGTTTACCAGGGCTTCGGTTCGATGCTCTCCGCCTTTGCCCTTACGGGCTTCAGCGAACTACATCTCTCCTTAACCTTCTGGCACCGGGCAGGTGTCACGCCCTATACATCATCTTACGATTTAGCAGAGCGCTGTGTTTTTATTAAACAGTCGCCTGGGCCTCTTCACTGCGCCCGCCGAAGTCCACCAAAGGTGGACGAAGGCGGGACCTCTTCTCCCGAAGTTACGAGGTGATTTTGCCGAGTTCCTTAACGAGAGTTATCTCGAACGCCTTCCTATTTTCTAGGCATCTACCTGTGTCGGTTTGAGGTACGAGTACAAAAAGCACTCCGTTAAAAGCTATTTCTTGGCAGTGTGGCTTCAGTTAGTTCGCCCGCTCCGTAGATTGGACTCCCTAACACCCCTCCCCCGCCAAAATTAAAATTTTGTCGGGAAATCCCAATATCCAAATCCCAAATCCCAAACAAATCACAATTACCAATTACCAAAATTAAAATTCTTGTTTGGAATTTTGAAAATTGGTGCTTGGAGTTTCCCCCCCATTTTTTAAAATGGCGGGGTTGAAGGCTTGGACGCGCACATCCACTCGCGCGCTAACCTAGCCTCCTGCGTCACTCTTAACGTCAAACGCACTTTTTGTAGTGTCTGAATATTAACAGACTATCCATCGCCTACGCCTCGCGGCCTCGGCTTAGGCTCGACTAACCCTCCGTTGATTAGCATTGCGGAGGAAACCTTAGATTTTTGGCGTTCCGATTTCTCATCGGAATTTTCGCTACTCATACCGGCATAATCTCTTCGGCACCTTCCACCAAGCCTTACAGCTTAGCTTCACAAGGTGACGAATGCTCCCCTACCCCCAGCACTAATTTTGAAAAAAATTAGTGCTGAGCCGTAGTTTCGGTGGCGAGCTTAAGCCCCGTTCATTGTCGGAGCAAAATTACCCTCTCCGACATTCCATCGGAGAATTGACCAGTGAGCTGTTACGCACTCTTTAAATGATGGCTGCTTCTGAGCCAACATCCTGGTTGTCTTGGTAACTTCACATCCTTTTCCACTTAGCTCACACTTAGGGACCTTAACTGACGGTCTGGGCTGTTTCCCTTTTGACTACGGAGCTTATCCCCCGCAGTCTGACTCCCATAATTCAGATAACGGTATTCGGAGTTTAATTGGGTTCAGTAGTCTGGTAGGACCCTTAGCCCATTTAGTACTCTACCCCCGTTACCCACTTATGAGGCTAGCCCTAAAGCTATTTCGGGGAGAACCAGCTATTTCTGAGTTTGATTGGCCTTTCACCCCTATCCACAGCTCATCCAAGCAGTTTTCAACCTACACTGGTTCGGTCCTCCTCCCGATGTTACTCGGGGTTCAACCTGGCCATGGATAGATCACTCAGTTTCGGGTCTAATGCATATAACTATCGCCCTGTTCAGACTCGCTTTCGCTACGGCTTCCCCAGCACTAATTTTGAAAAAAATTAGTGCTGGGTTAACCTCGCTATATACAATAACTCGCCGGTTCATTATGCAAAAGGCACGCCGTCACCCCACCTCAGTCCGCAAACTTCGTTTGCGTCCTTCGGAAATCCCAATATCCAAATCCCAATTTTCAAAATTCAAAACAAAAAATTCAAAACAAATTAGTTTTGGTCATTGGAAATTTCGGTCATTGGAGATTATTTGTAATTTGGTGCTTGGTGCTTGGAATTTCGAGGTTCGTGAACGAAGTTCGCGAACCGAGTATAGAGCTCCGACCGCTTGTAGGCTTATAGTTTCAGGTTCTATTTCACTCCCCTCCCGGGGTTCTTTTCAATTTTCCCTCACGGTACTAGTTCACTATCGGTCATCAGAGAGTATTTAGCCTTAGAGGATGGTTCCCCTAAATTCCTACGCGGTTCCACTTATCGCGTAGTACTCGGGATACTGTTAGGGTAGTTCAGGATTTTGCTTACAAGGCTATCACTTTCTTTGGCCTGGCTTTCCAGCCAGTTCAGCTATCCATTCCTATCCCATATTACAGTCCCACGACCCCCCCACACCAACAATTGTTGGTGTGGGGGTTTAGGCTTTTCCTCTTTCGCTCGCCGCTACTTAAGGAATCACTGTTGTTTTCTTTTCCTCCGGATACTAAGATGGTTCAGTTCTCCGGGTTCGCCTGTTTATCCTATTTTACCCCGTTAGAGATATAAAAAAGTATTAGCATTAATATACCTAAAGATAAGTAAGAATATCTTTAGGCAACGATAGTGATTTACGGTTGCCTAAGGGCAACCTATCTCTAACGGGGTTTATTCAGATAAACATTTCCCGATTTTATCGGGAAGGGTTTCCCCATTCGGAAATCTCTGGATCAAAGATTGTTGGCATCTCCCCAGAGCATATCGCTGCTAACCGCGTCCTTCATCGCCTTCTGATGCCAAATCATCCGCTATAAGCCCTTTCTCGCTTAACCCAAAATTACTCCAAATTGTCAAAGAACAACGTAAACCTTAAGCTCCAAGCTACAGGCTCCAAGTCAAAAACCTGGAGCTTGAAGCTTGCAGCCTGTAACCTTTATTTTCTCTCTTTATGCAAAGTATGCCTCCGACAAAAAGGACAATATTTTTTTCTTTCCAACCTTGCGCTTACATTCTTCTTATTCTTAGTAGAATTGTAATTCCTATTTCCACATTCAGTACAGATAAAAGTAATTGTCTCCTGCATAAGGATTTGAACCTCCGAAAGTAATTTTTGCTAATTTGGCTTTCTTATCCAATTCACCTGTGGTGAATTGGAGCATTTGAAGGATATACTTCTTCAGGAGCAAAATCTACCTTAGGCTCCTCCAAATTTCGCCTTCGGCGAGGAAAACCCTTCGCCTTACGGCAAAAAGGAAAATGGAACAGCGCCCCGACGCTCCCGTCGGGGCTATCCTCCTCGCTTGCTCGCTTCGCTCGCGCACTCGTCGGCTCTCGCCTTCGGCTTCTCCAAGGTCCTTCGGACACTTCCAAAGGTCGTGTCCTCAGGATCAAATTTCGCCTTCGGCGAAATTTGGTGGGGAGAGAAGGATTCGAACCTCCGCAGGCAACGCCATCGGTTTTACAGACCGCTCCGTTTGACCACTCCGGCATCTCCCCATAAAATCAGAAGTCAGACAACAGAAGTCAGAAGACAGATTTTTCTGTCCTCTGTTTTCTGTCTTCTATCCTCTGTTTATTTTATAATCTCACTCACCACCCCAGCACCTACAGTGTGTCCACCCTCACGGATGGCAAACCTCAATTCCTTTTCCATAGCAATAGGGGTAATGAGTTCTGCCTCTATCTGGACATTATCCCCAGGCATAACCATCTCTACATCCTTGGGGAGGGTAATGACCCCGGTGACATCAGTGGTGCGAAAGTAGAACTGGGGACGATAACCGGAGAAGAAGGCGGTGTGTCTGCCTCCTTCTTCCTTGGTGAGGACATAAACCGATGCCTTGAACCTGGTGTGGGGGGTAA
>JAGGUG010000119.1 GCA_021158625.1 Candidatus Omnitrophota bacterium
ATATAATATATATATGCGATAATGCGACTATTGAGAACCTTCATACTTACCTAACCATTCCTCCTTCTCTTTATCCTCTTCATCTTTAATATCCCACCTTCTAGCAATCACCAAAACATTAACTTCGCAGTCATCACTTGTCTTAATCTCTATCTTATTATCTTCAGTAAGTGAATATGTAGCTAATGCCAGGCAATTAATTGGTTGTAGGAAAACTTGTATTGTTGAAGGATCTACAGTCTCAAGAAAATAATTTGGCAATTCCACAATGGCCCGCTTGTCCTGTGTCTTTACTTTTGTAGTATAATATATTCCAGAAAAGAACGGAGATTCCAGGGCGGCACAAGGTATTCTAAGTTCATCATTATCTGGCTGAGACCTGGATTTTACAAAGGCATTCTTTGATCCATCAACACGAAGACTACCAGTTACCCACAAATTGCCACCAACTCTCAAGGAATAACTATTATCTGGATATGCATTGATACCTATCCTGAGACTTCCTCCATAATTCCTACAAGTCAGCCTAGCCCAATGCCATTTTGACGCAGAAACATCATATAGAGCTAGTTCCCATCTTTTATCACCCCACCCTTTAAATAATACCCAATCTATACCTGAGCTCCCTTCTGCATAGTCCTTAACTCGAAACAAATCAATACCGTAATCTGGGGTTGATACAGACATTGCAAGTCTCCTGTAGAGGTATAACCATGTCACATATGCATTATTCCATTTCTTTGAACTCGTCCCTAAGCTGTATTGATTATCAGAATATGGCTCAACATTACCGTTAATCGTTATCTTCTTATTGAACCAAAATGAAGGTCTATCAGTCTCAAAGTGACACCATCCCGTATTCCTCGGCCCAAAAGTCCCATATCCATAAGGAGTCTGGAAGTGGAAATTATAGCCATTGTTCTTTATGTAAAAGCTATCTGAACCAACCCTCAACTGATTTGTAGTCCACACATACCCTTTCCCTATCCTGAAGTAAACATCATCCGAACCGCCTCCATCGATGTAGACTTTCCATTCTTTCGTTTCATTGTTGAACATGAGAAAATGATCCGTTCCGTCATCAGATAATACCTTAAACCCAATATACTTACTGTTTGATCCATCTCCAAGTTGTACATAACAATATGAATTTACATTTGTTATTACTACGGGGTAATAGTCGGTACCGTCATAGTTTACTTCCAATTTGCCGTTTACTGTCAAATTGCCGTTTATTGTATCTCCCGTAACATTCACAAACCTAGAGTCTGCTTCTGCTTTAGTGTAATAGTCACTTAAATCTATGCTAAAGTGAATCGTGTTTGTAGCATCGTCAAAAGAAATCAATAAAGGAGAGTCTACCGTAAAGTTCAAGGTCTCATCATCCGTTTGTAGCGTTATAACCGTTGTCGAACCATCTCCGACGTTAATCATATGCGTATGAGGATCTGGCGGGTAAGTACTTGGCTTATTAACTATTTCATTCCAATCTACATCCGTCGGCTCTAATCTCCACTCATCAATCCATCTGGCAATTTTTCCTGCCTGCCCTTTACCATTAACTACACCAACAACAACCGTAGGGCCGTCAGACATAATAATCACCAAGGAGCGGATAGTATCTTCACGGTAACACTCGATCCTTCAATATCAACAAGCTTAATGCCCATATAGAGCACGGGTTTATTTGCTACATGTCGCATCACGGGGGTATTGTCATTTCCTTCGTATTCATCCAGAACAAACCACTTTGAAGCATCTAATGATCCTAATAGTTGGATTTTGTAATAAGTGACATCTGAACTCGGAACTATTTGCCAGGTGTGGTTAGAACTTACGTGAACTGGCCCCCACGTCTGCATTGGACTAACACTTGATACCGTACCAGTATAATAATTATCAGTTGGTGATATCATTCTTCCAGTCTTTTCGTCCAGATAAAACGGAAATGCTAGTACTGGCAGAACGTACTTACCAAACGGCAAGTCATCAATGTTGTAAACCAAATCAAATACTGCAAAGCTTATTTTGTTGTTGTCAACGTCTGAAAGAAGAACGTTCAAGTTCCCATATGAGTCAAACGTAAACTTCGCAGTGTTATTCTCAATATTTACAAGTATTTCGTTCCCTTCCTCAATTAATACAAGTTTTGCTAGCTCTAACTTGTCTTCATGCATCGCTCACTCAACCTTTTCATAGTATTCCACAGCTTGAACCTTTCCATTACTATCTCTAATAAATACAAATCTAACTTTATAAAATCCATCATCAACTTGGATTTCGTTAATTTTGCCATTTTCCCTTTCTATCCTAACAACGTAGCTTTTTGTATAAGCTTCTCCCTTCTTAACGCTTGGGACGGTCATTTTACATCACCTAGATAGGTTGTCCGCATTTAGACATATCCTCATATTGCCACACGATCCCCCTATGGACTAAATGCCTTTTCCCGCATTCTTTGCACTCATAAACCAAGTAAGGCCCGTGTTCTCCGATTATCTCATGTTTTGTCCATTTACCGCATTCTTCACAGGGAAAGCAGATCTTTACGGGAAACGCCATAAATCACACCTTCCATTCAACTGTAACAAGCTCAACTTCCTCAACTCCTTTTATGTTTACAATATTTCTAAGCTTTAATAATAAATCGACGCTCGGAACCCAAAATGTTATCTTATTTATCCCAAATTTCTTGACTATATTACTCATTACCTTCTTCATGAATCCTCTCTTTTTGCTGATTATAGCATATATGACTATCTCATCTTCCCCAACTGCAAAATTACAATATCCTTCTTCTGTTCTTATCTCATATATAGGATATCCCTCTACTGTTTTTCCAGATTGTTTTATTTCCATATATCACTCCCCCTCCTCCAACTTCTTTATTAGCCATCTTAGTAATTTTATAGCACCACTTAAGTCATCTATACCATCATTTAGATCATATATAAGTATCCAGTGATTCTTGCCCCAACACTCACACTTTGCTTCTCTCATACATGTTAGACAAAAATCTTCACCGCACACTTGAGCTTCCTCAATTTTCTCCAATAATTCCTTCAGGAATTTTATGTCCATATCACTCCCCCTCCTAAAACTTTATCGCTATCAAAAAATTCCATTTCCATATTGTTGTCTCGATTGTTAATCCTTTGATATCTTTGTGATAATGAATACCAAATAATAGCCCTCTCATAGTTCGAAGTTCACATTTGGTAAATGTAATCTTCATATCAACCACCACGTCTTAATTTCCTCACGTTCGCACATCAAAACAACATCAGGATCGTGATAAAATGTAACGTACCAGAGATGAACGGGTTCTTCTGGTTGATAGTACTTTTTGAACATAAAATCGTAAAGCTTGAGTTGTCCGATTCCAGACGCTAGCATTTGCCTCTTTACTTCAATTATATGCCAAGCTCTCCCCGTAAAACATAAAGCGTCTATCCTCTTAGCGGTGAGATTCTTCCACATGGTCGCCCACGGTTCTGGCAAATTCTTAACGAACTCAGCTTTCATGCTTGGAAGCTTAACGTCAAACCACCATTCGCCCTTGAGAATGTTGGCCTCTATGAATCTCCTTAATACTATGGATTCCTCAGTAGTGTTGTGAGGAAATGGTAACCGTTCGGGCCATGTGGAAGGATCTACTTTTCTTCCTTCAATTGGTCGGCGCGTTCCCACTTTAACAACACCTCCTCAACATATCTTTTTCCTTCTTCCGTTAAGTATATAACACGCTGTAGCCACATACCAGTTCCGCTTGGAGTTTTTACATTTTCGTACTTATCCGCGATTAGACCCTTTAATAATAAACGTCTAACAACCCTATAAGTTCGTTCTGGGTGTTTTAGAACCTTCTTAACTATATTATTTATGTTCGTTGGACCCTTGTTATACAAGTGTAGTAACAATTTAATATCGTTGCGTGAGAGCCTGCTCCCCCCTATCACGAAGTGTAATATTTCATTATAAGTATATAATGTTTTCTATTACTCAGGAAAGTCTTTTGAGGTGGTGATGTGTGGTAAAGACAAAGCCAATAGACCTGGTTGTGAGAAAATGGAAGGATAGAGCATCTATAGCAACCGAAGACTACAAAGCAGGAGTTCTAAACCCCAGAAGGGAGTGGGAGGAAGGAGCTAAATCCGCTAATGACGCATGGAAGGCAGGAATACAGGACGCTATAGCAAGAGACGCATATGTTAAGGGAGTAGAAGGTAAAAACGAGAAATGGAAGAGAAAAGCTTCTACAGTTGGAGCTACAAGGTACGCTCAAGGAGTAGCCGCTGGAGTTGACGAATACAAAGCTAAAATGTCTAAAGTATTATCAATTATTGGAGCAATCGAATTGCCACCTAGAGGGCCAAGAGGAGCAGAACAAAACTATGAGAGAGTCAAAGCTATTGGTAAGGCACTCCATGAAGCTAGGAAAAGAGGAGAGATTTAACCCATTTGCCTTATTTATTTTTTATAACAGGGAGGTGAGGTGGTAGAGGATGGCGGTTAGAGAGTTATTTAAGATAAAGAGGATAACATCTGGAGATCTTACAATGACACCAACAGAAGAGGCATTTATGATTAAGGACATTAAAGTAATAAACCCAGCAAGCGATACAGACTACGTAAAGGTTAGGATAAAACAAACATACATGAACGTGATTCCTGTATATCTCTTAGGGCCAGTAATATTTGGAGGAAAACACAAGAACATGTTTGATTACTTAAGAGAGAAAGTTCCCGATGTTCCAAACTACAAAATACTAAATGGGGAGGAATTTGCAATAGAGCCAAGCGGAACTTATGATTACTTGGAAGTAATCTATTCAGAGCATGATCCTGGCGATTTTAGAGCGGGAGAGCCTGGAACTAGAACCTCTGAGGTAAAACTTTACGTTAACACACTTTACTACTCTGGAACAATAAGCGCCTCTGGATGGTACAAGTTCGACGCTAGGTTAGAACCTGAAATAACACCAGATTACCCACACTTTGATAGGATTCCAGCAGGAAAGCAAGTAATGATAATTGGAATGGCTGTGTACAGCAAAGCGGAAGGTAGCACAGTAGCGAAATACTTAAGAGTATGGGACGAAGAAAAAGTACTATTTGATGACGATAGAAATGGATTCTTAATAGATCCAACTGTATTCAATGAAATAAGCACATATGAGAGCATTACAACTGGTGGGGGAACACAGAAGCCAGTAGGATTCTTTAGGTTCGAAGAACCATTCGTAATGGGCGCACAGAGAAAGTATCAATTCGAGTTTTACGTAGACTACGACGGAACAAACGCACTTCAACCAAAGGACGTAATGTTGACACTATTAGGACTTGAATTACCAAGTAGGTAAATGGTGAGGTGAGGCGGTTATGGTTAAGTACATAAGGACTTATGAGATAAGTTTGGCGGCAAATGAGGAAAAAACAGAGGTAATAAAGCTAGAAGCACCAGAAGGAACAACTGTAAAACCCACATACATAATAATAACAGCAACTGGTAAGGCAAGAATAAAAATGTGGTATGATAACGATTTAAGAGCCGATTTTATGACTACAAAAATGCCACCTGACGAATTAGGTATAAAACCAGAAGTTGAAATAACACCTGGGCACTTATTCAAAGTTGACGTTAAAGACGAAAGCGGATCTGCTAACACCGTTACAATATACTTAGAATACGAAAAGACCACAAGGTAATCTTTTATTAATTTATTATTTTTTTCAAAAGGAGGTGGATTAAGTGGCCGAGTTACCAGATGAACTTAGAAGAAGGGTTGTTAAGGTTGTAGACCCAACCTTATTTCCAGATATCCCAGATCTAGATAAAGAAGATTTCCCATTTTGGGGATTTGGCCTAGTGTTTCAACCAAGCTTAAGTTATCTTTATGGTTATAACCCAACAAAAAGGGGTTTTGTTGCCTTAAGGGTTACAGAAGGAGGACAACTATTAGTTTCTGGTATGTCACCCGCAACTGAGGCATTAGCAAAGAAGGAAAGCGTTACGGATGCTGGTGTTGTTGTAGATTTAGGAGGAGAGTATAATGTTCACCTTATCATAAATGATGGACCTAATTCCGTTTATATAGCATTTAATAGGGCGGCTACAACCTCAGATTTTGAGTTAAAGAGTGGAGAATATCTGGAAATTCCTATATTGGCTGAAAAGATAGGTTTAATTTGCAATGCAACCGAAACGGCGACTGTTAGAATATTATCAAGAAGGTGATGCTAGATGGCGTTTGGAAGTAAGATATCTGAACCTGTAGGCGTAAAAGTAGATGTTGATAATGTTGGACTAGCTAAAGATGCAACGGTTCAAGATCTAGCGAAAGATACAACAGTACAAGAGCTCATTAAACAAAATGTACTTGAAATAACCGAGACATTAACCAGTCCACCTGAGAATTTTATATATGATAAGAGTATTGTTTTTGATGCAACAAACGGCGCTAAACTCACAGGACAAAGTCAGCAAATAGTGTTTAAGGACAACATAATGACTTTCGACATAAAGGCCGATATGATGCAAGATTCAATTATAACTGGTGAAGGTTGTTATATTTGCGCATTCATAGACAGAGATAATTATATAATGGTAAGAATATACGGTGATGGTACAAGTTTATATTTCAAAGTTATTAAAAAAGTAGGGGGAACGGTAACTGAATTATATAGTACTTCTATAAGCGTAAACACATTTTACACGGTTCAATTAATAGGTTATAATAACTCAGCAGGGTTTTATTTCAATGTTTACCTCAATGGGACTAAAGTATTCAATGGATATGAAGCTACATTTACAAACGCAAAGTTTAGCTTGTACGCTAGCGCAACTTTAGCTAACGGTTATATTAAAAACGTAACTTTGAGGTGTTTCAAATGAAGGTTAAAGTATGTGTGGCTGGGAGTGGAACTGAAAATGATCCTTATAGACCTGACGTAGTTCCAATAACTTATGCCGTAATTCAGTACAATCTAACAGAAGGATGGGTAATAATAGAAATCGATCCAGGAGACTATGAGAAAATCAAAGATAAAGTAATAGAGGTTGTAGAGCAATGACACCAGATCCAGTCACAATCATTTTAGCTATTATGACCTCATTACTTTACCCTCTTATGCTAAATTTGAATTCGAGCATATCTAAGCTTAAAGAAGAAGTTGGGGAAATAAAAGGTAAGCTTGAGATGATCATAAAATATATGAATGGTCGAAAGCCAATTTGAAGGTGGTTTAAATGGCTAGCTTGGGTAAGAAGATAGCTACGGCATTTGCCTACGGAAATGGGCTTGGTTTTGTGTTTTATTTGATGGGAGAGATAGCAAAAACAGTGCTATCTCTAAGTACACCACTAGGACTTATAGGGTACTTCATAGGGTTGTCTTGTAGCATTGGAATAGCACTAGCTAAGGACGAAAAGGAGGAATAACTTTATAAGCCTCTTCTTTCTTTATTTCTTTTATGGAGTACGAGGTAGTTAGGATAGATGAGACGGTAGATTTTGTACCAGGCAAGGGTTTTGTGGATGTCGTTAAAGTAGTTTTTACTATTCCAGGAGTAGAAGGAGAATACACAGTGGTTGTCCCTAAACTCGACTTTATTTCAGGGAAATGGAAAGAAGAGGTGGAAAAATACGTAAAACAAATAAAAGAGGCACTTGGTAAATAGTTATGGGGCTACTTGATGGGATTACGGGATGGGTAAGTAGCAAAATAAACGCGATTAAATCTTGGGTACTTGACAAAATCGATTCTGTAAGATCCTGGGTTTCTGATAAGTTATCAAGGGTATATGATTATATAAGAAGTAAAATAAATGACGCTCTTAGCACGGTAAAAGGATGGATTTCTGATTTAGAGTCTAGAATATCTAAAGCTTTGAGTGATCTGGCCTCAAAATTCAAAAAGGCATTATCTGATTTGGCTAATAAGGTCTGGAAAGCATTAAACGATTTGGCTAGTAAATTCTGGAAAGCTATTTCAGATTTATCTAGTAAGATTTGGAGAGCTATCTCTGAAACAGCTAGCAAAATATACAACACACTTGATAATGCGATAAGTAAAGTTAAGGATTGGGTTAATGGGTTAATTCAGAATGTCTATAAATCACTATCTGATCTTTGGAATAATACGGTTAAGTTTGTTAATAAAGTTGCTGAAAATCTATGGAATAAGGTAACTACGGCCTTAGAAGAGTTATTTAAGAAGGTACAAAAGTGGGTCGCTGAATTCACTAATAAGCTAGTTGAATGGTACTTAAACTTGTGGGTTAATATAGAAAAATACGAACAAGAAATTAAGAGGAAAATGGAAAAGTATTTAGAGGAGAAAACACTAGAGTATATCAATAGATATATCCCAGAATTGGAGAAAAGATTGAGGTAATGTTAATATGGCGGTAGGGGCAATCATAGCAACCACCGCAATTGGAGCATTAAGCCGTAGATTACTTGATAGTATCCAACACGCCGTAGGTTTAGCTATATTTACTCAAACATTTCCCGAGAAACTTAAAGAGATTAATATTAAGTCATTTAAGGAGGAGGTTCTGAAAGAAAGGGCGGAACTTGTAGGCCCTGAGGCAACCGCTGAAAATTTTGCCCAATGGATAAGGGAAATAAATCTGGAACTTATTAAATGGTATGGGAGTATTGGCCTTGTAGATCCTTACTTCGCGGGGATAGCTAAAGACGTGGGAATGGCTTATATATGGTCTTACGGTTTTGGATGGTTATCATGGGCGATAATGTCTCCTATTATCCAGTATGGCATAACTAAACCCCTTGAAGATTATTATAAGCTTAAATACAGGCCGAGAGAATTAACACCAAGCCAAGTTTTGGACGCTTGGAGAAGGGGAATTATAGATAGAAAAAGCGCTGAAGACTTCTTAAGAAGGCAAGGCTATTCAGAAGAGTTTATTAAAGTGTTGTTCGATTTAGAAAAACGGGAACTTTCAAGATCCGAGTTAGATCGCCTATATAAGTATGGCCTTATTGATGATAGATCATATATTCAAGGTTTGATTAAGTTAGGTTATAAGGAAGAAGATGCTGAACTAATGTTATCAATTATTAAAGGAGATAGAACCGAGAAAGAGCGGGATCTTACAAAGTCCGAGATCCTAAGTGGATACAAAGCGGGCATAATTACAAAGGATGATGCAATGAGTTTGTTAACCCAACTAGGTTATTCTCCAGAGGAAGCCGAGTTCCTTATTGCTCTAGCAGACGCAACAAAGAGAAGAGAAGAGAGGGAGTTTACTATATCGCAAATATCGAGACTCTTTAAGCGTGGTATCATATCAGAGAAAGAAGCTATAAATTACCTTACAAGAATCGGATATTTGCCTGAAAATGCCTCTTTGTTGGTTGAATTGTGGAAGAAGGAGGCACAACCTAAACCCAAGATCCTTAATTTGAGTACTATTAAGAGAGCATATTTATATAATGTGATAGATGCTGAAAGGGCCTTAAACGAACTGAAGGATCTCGGCTATAGTGAGGATGACGCTAAACTGTTAATAAGCTTATGGGACAAAGAGAAGGCCAAAGAACCACGTAAGTTAACTTCAAGTATTGTTTTAAGGATGTACAGATACGGAATAATAAGCAGAGAGGAAGCCGTTAACAAATTGCTTGAACTAGGATACGAGAAGGAGGACGCTGAAAGGTTAGTGAAACTACAAGAAATAGTGGCACAACCCCGAGAAAGAAATATAACACGTTCCGACGTTATAAGGGCATGGAAGAACGGCTGGCTTACGGATGATGAGGCAATTATGCTTTTGCAAGAATTAGGATATAGTGAAGAAGAAGCCATATTTATTTTAATGTCATATACTAAGAGAACAGGTGGTATGTAATGCGTGAGGTTATCCTTAAACTTAATAAACTAAAAGATGAAATAAAGAAGGTATGGGAGAAATGGATCTCTTCCCCCTTATCGAAGTCCGAGGAAAAAAGTACGTCTGCAGGATCTGCGGGAAAGAGTTAGACAGCTTCTTTGAGCTAAACGCCCACATGTTCGGAGCGCATAAGGCGTTAGTAGACTATGAGTTTTATACCGCAAAAGGAATAGAAATACCAGAATCTCTGAAAGAAGAGCTATTACCGATCCTTAACCCAGAAGAATACGAAAAACGCTTTAAGCATGTAGGAGAGGGTGATAAAGTAGTGCGTTTGGATGAGTACACGTTTGTACATGGAAAAACGTGGGAAGAAGTAGTGTGGAACTTAGAAAGGTTCTTCGGTGCTGAAATGGATCCAAAGCAATTTAAAGAAAAGATGTTAGAATATATAAGTAATGAAACGGGACAAGAATATGATCCGAACATGAACTATTATACATTTTTGAAGGTTTTAAGAGGCGCTGGCTACATTATGGATGTTTTCCGTGAAAAGAAACAAGAAGAGCAACAAGAGCAAAAAGAAACTACTCAAGGAAATGAATGAAATCTATTGAATTAAGTGGTACTGCATATATTGCCCCGCTTTCCTCTCTTATTATTATTAATACGTCATTAACTAGGTACACTATGTCAGATAACTTGCCCTTGAATTGAGTGCCACGCTTTGTAACAACGTAACATTCCTTATATAATATATCTATTACATCCACCTTAACCACCTTATATTATATTTTCTAAAGGAATATTGTAGTAGGTGTCCCAGAACTCTTTCCATTCCTTGTAATTAACTTCAACCTCTAGCACTTTTCCGTCCTTCATGTAAAACTTGATGTAAACTTTTCCTCCGATTTGTTTAACCTCCGCCTTCTTCCACACCTTCTTAAACCACAGCGCCCTAAAAGTTTCCATCATTCTTCATCACCATATAGCTCAAATATAACACCTTTAACTCTGCATAGATATGCAATTTGCCTTAATCCGTGTCGCGCTGGTATATATCCATCTTTATCTATATAATCCACCCAACATTTCTTATGTACTACATCTACAACGTATTCTTCTCCACTTACAGTTCTCCATACGACTACATAAGCTAATCCATGTGTTACTTTTTGTCCACACACAGAACACTTTACAACCTTATCAGATTTCCATACTATAACTCCCATAAGCTACTCACCATTATCAGTTATTCTATTTAGAAACCTATCAACTTCTTCCTCTTCCTTACTTTTAGCTTGTTGCAATTTCCTGATCCATGCATCGAATAAATCCTTATGTATGTATATATGGTATTTATCCTCGTCGATAAACTTCTTATATCTTAACAGAGCCTGACTCTTGGCTACTCTAAATCTGTTGTGATTTCCGCCCAATTCTATGAATTTTGCTTCAACTAATCCCTTCTTTACTTCTATATACTGAGATATTACTGGTTTTTCATCGCTGTAATACTCGATTACTACAGACTTCAAAGCTTCCATAAACCTCTCAAGCTCAGCCATACCCACCACCCACTGTGTCAATGACACAAGAAGTATATAAATGTTTCGGTGTCTGACACACCTTGACTATGACATAAGGGCAACCCGCGCCCCTAAGCTTTAGCAAGAATATAATAATATTAAAGAATAATAAGCAGCCCGCCAGCTAAGTTAAGCGAGAAGCTTAACTTGTTATTTTATGGCTTATTATTCTTTATATAATATTGGATAATATTTTTAAATTTTTCTAATAAGGGTGGGAGGG